>NZ_JAHXBV010000005.1:249215-372875 GCF_019915905.1 Halomonas sp. ANAO-440
GATACTAGCACCTGAAGCTAGCGCGTCTACCAATTCCGCCACCTGGGCGAACACGAACGACTGAACTGATAAAGAGCAGGGGAGCGAACTCCCTGATAGCCGGCCTTTTACGGCAGGTATCGATGGTGCCCAGAAGAGGACTTGAACCTCCACGTCCTTACGGACACTAGCACCTGAAGCTAGCGCGTCTACCAATTCCGCCATCTGGGCAGGCGACGCGTATCTTACCCAATTTCGGGCTCATTGCAAGGCCGGGAAGAGGGCGGCAGGATAATTTTGTCATGCCAAGGGGGCATGTAACCGGCGATGGTTGGGTAGTTTCCCCGCCGGCGCTATACTGCGCCCATGACAATAGAGCCTAATAGCAAGAACCTACGCCCGCGGCGCACTGCCTGCGCCCTCCCGAGAACGCTGTCCCCGACGTTGCCAAGGATGCCCTACGCATGACCCACTGGACGCTCAGCGACGACCCGCACGCCAGCCGCGAGGCCCATAAGTACGACAAGCCCGCCCCCAGCCGCGAATACCTGCTGTCTAGAATGGAAGAGCACGGCAAGCCGGTTTCCCATGAGAACATGAGCCGTATGCTGGGCCTCGACGACGAGGAGCTCCAGGAGGCGGTGCGCCGTCGGCTTGCGGCCATGGAGCGTGACGGCCAGGTGCTGCGCAACCGCGCCGGTGCCTACGCGTTGATCGACAAGCTGGACCTGATCAAGGGCAAGGTGCTTGGCCATCGCGATGGATTCGGCTTCCTGCTTCGTGACGATGGCAAGAAGCCTGACCTGGTCCTGCCGCCACGCCAGATGCGCCGTGTCTTCCATGGCGATGCCGTGCTGGCCAGGGTCAGCGGTCGCGACCGGCGAGGACGCGACGAGGCGACGATAGCCGAGGTGCTGTCCCGTAATACGCAGACCATCGTCGGCGTCTACCGCGCCAATACTTCTGAGTTCGGCGTGCTGATTCCGGAGAATCCGCGCATTACCCAGGAAGTGATCATTCCCCACAGTGCCTGTGGCGGCGCCAAGGATGGTCAGGTGATTTCGGCGAAGATCGTCCAGCAGCCGGAGACCCGGGTGCAGCCGGTCGGTGAGGTGGTCGAGGTGCTCGGCGAGCGCATGGATCCGGGGATGGAGATCGATATCGCCATCCGTAGCTACGAGATCCCCTCGGAGTTCCCGCCGGATGTACAGGATGAGATCGCCGGAATGTCGGCCGAGGTGGTGGATGCCGACAAGCAGCATCGCATCGAACTGCGCGATGTTCCCTTCGTCACCATCGACGATGAGTCGGCCAAGGATTTCGACGATGCCGTCTGTGCCTGGAAGACGAAGTCGGGTAGTTGGAAGCTGCTGGTGGCCATTGCCGACGTCTCTCACTATGTGAGACCCGGCAGCGCCCTCGACGAGGAGGCGATCACCCGCGGCAATTCGGTCTATTTCCCCGGCCAGGTCGTGCCCATGCTGCCGGAGCTGCTCTCCAACGGGCTCTGCTCGCTGAACCCCAGCGTCGACCGACTGGCGCTGGTCTGCGAGATGAATATCTCCCAGTCCGGTGCCATCAGTCGCTATCGCTTCTACGAGGCGGTATTCCAGTCGCATGCGCGGCTGACCTATAACAAGGTCGCCGCCATCCTCGACGAGGAGAGCGCGGAGGGGGATGCGCTGCGCGAGGAGTATCGCGCCCTGGTGCCTTCGCTGCAGAACCTGCATTCGCTCTATCGGCTGCTGCGCGAGGCCCGCGTGGCCCGTGGCGCCATCGATTTCGAGACCACCGAGACGGCGATTCTCTTCAACGAGGAGCGCAAGATCGAGAAGATCGTGCCGCGCTCGCGCAACGATGCCCACAAGATCATCGAGGAGTGCATGCTGGCGGCCAACGTGGCCACCGCCCGCTTCCTCGACAAGCACGATCTGCCGGCGTTGTATCGTATCCACGAGAAGCCCTCGCCGGAGCGCCTGGACAAGCTGCGCCTGTTCCTCAACGAGCTGGGGCTGTCGCTGGGCGGTGGTGACGACCCGAGCCCGGAGGATTATCGTGACCTGGCCGAGGTGATCAAGGATCGTCCCGATTCCGACGTGATCCAGACCGTGATGCTGCGCTCCATGAGCCGGGCGGTCTATTCGCCGCACAATGAAGGCCACTTTGGCCTGGCCTATCCGGCCTATGCCCACTTCACTTCGCCGATCCGCCGCTATCCCGACCTGCTGGTACACCGGGCCATCCGCTCGGTCATTCGTGGGCCGCGCCAGACCGCCACGGTGCTGCGCGCTGAAGGCGGCAAGGTGGAGCCGCCCAGCAAGTGGTGTCCCTATACCTTCGAGCAGATGCTCGAGCTGGGGGAACACTGCTCCATGACCGAGCGTCGCGCCGATGACGCCACCCGGGACGTCGAGGACTGGCTGAAGTGCGAATTCATGTCCGACAAGCTCGGCGAGGTCTACGAGGGCACCATCGCCTCGGTGACCCAGTTCGGCATCTTCGTACGCCTCGATGAGGTCTATGTGGAAGGGCTGGTGCATGTTACCTCGCTGCCCTCGGACTATTACCACTACGAACCGGAAAAGCACCGCCTCAAGGGCGAGCGTACCGGCATGAGCTACCGTCTGGGCGACGGTGTCACCGTTCAGGTGGCGCGTGTCGACCTTGATGACCGCAAGATCGATTTTGCCCTGGAGGACGAGAAGCCACGCCCCAAGCGACAGCCTCGCAAACGCCGAGGTGCCGGCGAGTCGAGCAACGCCACGCCGCCGGCGGCCGGCAGTGGTAAAGGTGATGCCAAGGTCGGCAAGGATGATGCCAAGGGCGGCAAGGGCAAGGGCGGCAAGCGTCGTCGCGGCCCGCGCAAGCCCAAGGCACGCAGCTGATGGGAGCCGGACGCAGGGAGCGCCCCGATACCCGGGAGCGGCAGCGGGGTGGCAAGCGCCGCGCCCAGAGTACGGGCGGAGTGCCGGGTGGCCTCGATGCCGTCTTTGGCGTACATGCCGTGCGCGCGCTGCTCGATCGCGGTGAGACGCCCAGAGAACTCTGGATTCAAGAGGGTGACGCCGAGCAGCGTCTGGCCGAGCTGATCGGAGTGGCTCGTCGCGGTGGTGTTCGTGTACTGGTGCGCTCTCGCGACGACCTCGAACGCCTGGCCTCGGGCGCCTCGCACCAAGGGGTCGTGGCGTTCTGTCCTCCGCTGAGCGCCGAGAGCGAGGCTTCGCTCTGGTTCAAGCTGGAAGCCTGGCCGCTCGATGTGCCGCCGCTACTGTTGGTGCTGGATGGGGTAACCGATGTACACAACTTCGGCGCCTGTCTGCGCAGCGCCGATGCCGCCGGCGCCCATGGCGTGATCGTGCCCAAGGACAAGTCGGCGCCGCTCAATGCCATGGTGCGCAAGGTGGCCAGCGGGGCGGCGGAGAACGTTCCGGTCTACCAGGTCACCAACCTGGCCCGCGCCCTGGCTCGGCTCAAGACGCTTGGCGTCTGGGTGCTGGGCACGGCCGGAGAGGCCGATACGGCGCTGTTCGATGCCGATTTCACCGGCCCGGTCGCGCTGGTCATGGGCGCTGAGGGCAAGGGCATGCGCCGGCTGACCCGTGAGGCCTGCGACACCTTGATCAAGCTGCCCATGGTCGGCAGCGTTTCGAGCCTGAATGTCTCCGTGGCGGCGGGTATCGGCCTGTTCGAAGCCGTGCGCCAGCGGCGTGGCGTCCAGCACTGAGCGCATACCGCGAGCACTGTCCTTGCAAGTGGCGCTCCAGCTCTCTAGAATGCATGCGCCCGTTCCTGTGTGAGCGGGCGCTTCCATTTGACTATCACTCCTTGCTTCCCCTGATGGCCCGAGCGGCCTCACGCGGAAGCTGACAACCCGCAAGGAGACCCCATGCGTCATTACGAAATCGTATTTATGGTCCATCCGGACCAGAGCGAGCAAGTACCGTCCATGGTCGAGCGTTACTCCAGCATCGTCACCGAAAGTGGTGGCACCGTGCATCGTCTGGAGGACTGGGGCCGTCGTCACCTGGCCTACCCGATCAACAAGATTCACAAGGCTCACTACGTGCTGATGAACGTCGAGTGCAGCGGCGAGACTCTCGATGAGATCGAGAACATCTTCCGTTTCAACGACGCCATCATTCGCAGCCTGGTGGTGCGCTGCAAGGAAGCCATCACTGAAGCTTCGCCAATGATGAAGCCGGCAGACGAAAAGCGTGTGCGTCGTGACGACAGGTCACGTGACACCGAAGAAACTGCCGAAGCCAACTGATCCGCACCGCCTGAAGGAGTCTTTCCATGGCACGTTTTTTCCGCCGTCGCAAGTTTTGCCGTTTCACCGCCGAAGGTGTGAAGCAGATCGATTACAAGGATCTGGACACGCTCAAGGCCTATGTCACCGAGACCGGCAAGATCGTTCCCAGCCGGATCACGGGAACCAAGGCCCGCTATCAGCGCCAGTTGGCGACTGCCATCAAGCGCTCGCGCTTCCTGGCACTGCTGCCCTACACCGATAGCCACCAGTAAGCCACGTAACCGATGTTACCCATTGCCCGCTGGTTGATGCGCGGCACGCCCTATGCCGCTGGCGGGGCTGCCTTGGCCGCCATCATTCCCTGGCTGTTCTGGTTCAGTGCTGCCATCGTGGCGCTGGCGACCCTGCGGCGGGGGCTCGCTCCGGCGCTGCCCGTGCTCGTGGCGGCTGCCGTCCCTGCCGGGTGGTGGTGGACTCAGGGTGATGCCATACCGCTTGCCAGCGTATTGCTGGTTACGCTGATGGCGGTGGTGCTGCGAGAGCGCATGCGATGGGGCGAGGCGCTGATCGTCGGAACCCTTGCCGGGGCGATGATGATCCAGTTGGGAATCTTCGTTCCACCGGGTGGCACCGAGCAACTGCTTGAGCAGCTACGGCAGGGTTCTGCCGAGATCGACCGTATGCTCACCGAGCTGGCCCGCCATGGGTACGACACCCAGCAGCTGGCTACCTTGCTGATCGGTGGTATCACCGGTCTGGTGGTGCTGGTGGCCGCTATCGGCTGTTTGGCACTGGCGCGGGCCTGGCAGGCAGGACTCTACAACCCCGGTGGTTTCCGGGAGGAGTTCCACGCCCTGCGGCTCACGCTGCGAGAGCTGGTCGTGCTGGTCGTGCTGGGCGTGGTGGGCATGGTGCTGGGCATTCCATCACTGAGCATGCTGGCCTGGGTGCCACTGCTTGTGGCCGGTATTGCGCTGGTACATGGTTTCATCGGTATTAAAGGCATGAACGGGCTGTGGTTGATCGCTTTCTATCTGCTGCTGATCACCACCTGGCCCATGATTCTGATCGTGCTGCTGGCGGCCTTTATCGATGTGTTCGCGGATTTCCGCGGCCGTCTGGCCCCACGTAGCGACTGACAAGAGGTTGACGAGATGGAAGTCATTCTGCTCGATAATATTGGCAAGCTGGGTGGCCTGGGCGACAAGGTCGCCGTCAAGCCTGGCTATGGCCGCAACTACCTGGTTCCCTATGGACTGGCCGTGCCGGCTACCAAGGACAATGTGGAAGCCTTCAATGCGCAGCGCGCCGAGCTCGAGGCCCAGGCCGCCGAGCGCAAGGCCGAAGCCGAAGCCCGTGCCGCCCAGCTCAACGAGATCGAGCTGTCGCTGGTGTCCAAGGCCGGTGACGAGGGCAAGCTGTTCGGTTCCATCGGGCCGCGTGACCTGGCTGAAGCGCTGGGTCAGGCTGGCATCGACGTCGCCAAGAGCGAAGTTCGCATGCCGCAGGGTCCGATCCGCCAGACCGGCGAGTACGACATCGAGCTGCACCTGCACGCCGAGGTCGATGCGACCGTGCGTGTCGTGGTGGTAGCCGAGTAAGGCCCACCTCGTCACGTCGTACGCCAAGGGGCGCGGGGAAAATATCCCCGCGCCCCTTGTTTTTGGTGACATCGAAGGGGCGCCCTTTTCGACTTTGGTAGCAAGTTGGCTTTTTTTCTTTGCGTCGGACGGCTTAAACGATTAAGTTTTTCGCGACATATCCGACGTCATGCGACACGTCGGGCCTGTATGGCGAGGTTGGTCGGTGTTTTTTTGCCCAAAGACTTAAACGATTAAGATGCTTGGGGATGGCCTTGCCTGCTTTCTTGTAAAACAACCATAAAAGGACTCATTGCATGAAGACTGCCATGCTCAGAACGCCTCTCGCTGCCGCCGTGGCTGTGGCCAGTATCGCTATCAGTGGCCTTGCCAGCGCCGATAGCCTGGAGCAGCGCCTGCTCGATCTGGAGAATCGTATCGCAGCGGCGGAGCAGCGTGCCTCAGCCGCCGAGCAGCGAGCCGAGCTTGCCGAAGCCCAGGCCGAGGGTCGGCTCTCCACGGCAGAGGTCGAGGAGCGGCTCGCCAAGGTAGAGCGGCAGGCCAGCGGCGAGGAGGGTTTTTCTTTCAACGTCTACGCCCGCTCGGGTCTGCTGCTGGGCGAGGATCGCAAGAGCATCGAGGGTGGCCCCTACGTGACCCCGGCCGGCGGGTTGGGCGGCGCCGTAGGGCGACTAGGCAACGAGCCGGATACCTACGCCGAGGCCATTCTCAATTACCGCATGCAGTTCGACAACGGTGCCCGGGCGCACTACCGCACCATGCTGGCCAGCGGTACAACCACCAGCAATGACTGGGACGGCGATTCCAACCTCAACGTGCGCCAGGTCTACGCCGAGTTCAGCGACCTGCCGAGCTTCACCGGGGCCTTCGAAAACGCCTCGATCTGGGCCGGCAAGCGCTTCGACCGCGACAACTTCGATATCCACTGGCTCGACAGCGACTTCGTGTTTCTGGCCGGTACCGGTGCCGGTATCTACGACATGCAGCTGGCCGACAACTGGCGCTCCAACTTCTCGCTCTATGGGCGCAGCTTCAGCGACTACCCGGTGCGTCCCGAGTTCCCGGGGAACGATGGCAGTACGGACAGCCTGATCCTGACCGCGAACAACTACTTCGGCAACTGGCAGTGGATGGTCAATGCCCTGTCGGCGGCCGATAACGACGAGCGGGATATCGGCCAAGGCCAGACCGCCGCCGACAGCGGTTTCCATACCATGGTGGCCTACCACGGAGACAGCTTCTTCGGCCTGGGTGATGGCAACTTCAAGGTTGCCTTGCTGCATGGCCAGGGCCTGGGGGCCGAGGTCAAGGGGCTCGGCAGCGACGGTGACCTGACCGATGATGCCCAGGCCACCCGCCTCGGCATCTACGGCACCACCTATGTGGCGCCCAACTGGCGCTTTGCACCGGTGCTGTTCGGCGAGATGAGCAAGGACCGCTACGCCGATGGCGACGACTACAAGTGGCTGACCCTCAATGCGCGCCTGGTCAACGAGATCACCCAGAACTTCGAGATGCAGTACGAGGCCAGCTACCAGTACATGGACCTCGACCCCAATGGTCGCGGTGACCTCAATTCGGTGAGCGGCGACTTCGGCAAGTTCACCATCGCACCGACCTTCAAGCCCCAGGTGGGCGGCTTCTGGCAGCGGCCCGAAATTCGCCTGTTCGCTTCCTACACCGACTGGGATAGTGAGCTCAACGATTACGATACGACGTCCGCCTTCGGCAGTGACGGTTTCACCGGCGGGCAGTGGAGCTTCGGCGTGCAGACCGAAGTGTGGTTCTGAGCAAGGCTCGGCAAAGCCGGGCGATAGGCTAGCGTGCTGTTTCGATCCTTGCCGCGACCGGAAACGGTCGCGGTTTTTGTCGTTTCGAGAGGTAGGGCGGGCCACGCCCATCGGGTAGAATGGCAGGGTCCGTTTCCCTGCAGGTTGCCATGCCATGAATGAAACCCTCGAGTTGGATCAGGAAACCGCTGCCCTGAAGATGCCGCCTCACTCGCTTGAGGCGGAACAGTCGGTGCTGGGCGGACTGATGCTCGATAATCAGGCATGGGATACCGTGGCCGAGCGGCTGGTGGCGGACGATTTCTATCGCTACGAGCATCGCCTGATTTTCAATGCGATGACCGGTCTGGCAGAAGCCAGCCAGCCGCTGGATGTGGTGACGCTCTCCGAGGCGCTGGAAGGGCGTGACCAGCTCGGTACCATCGGTGGTCTCGCCTACCTGGCCGAACTGGCGCGCAATACGCCGTCGGCCAGCAATATTCGTGCCTATGCCGATATCGTTCGCGAGCGAGCCACCTTGCGCAAGCTTATCCGGGCGGCCAGCCAGATCGCCGATGGCGCTTTCAGCCCGCAGGGCCGGCCGGCCGATGAGCTGCTCGACGAGGCCGAACGATTGGTTTTCCAGATCAGCGAAGAACGTCCCAAGTCGGGCGGCCCCATCGGCATGAGCGAGCTGTTGGCCAAGGCGGTGGATCGCATCGACGAGCTGTTCAACATGCAGGGTGAGATGACGGGCCTGTCCACCGGCTTTCGTGATCTCGACGAAATGACAACTGGCTTGCAGCCATCCGACCTGGTGATCATTGCCGGACGCCCCTCCATGGGCAAGACCACCTTCGCCATGAATCTGGTCGAGCATGCGGTGATCGCCAGTGACAAGCCGGTCATGGTCTTCTCCATGGAGATGCCTGCCGAATCGTTGATGCTGCGCATGCTGTCATCGCTGGGTCGCATTGACCAGACACGCGTGCGTACCGGACAGTTGGAGGACGAGGATTGGCCACGGCTGACCTCGGCGGTGAACCTGCTCAAGGACAAGCAGCTGTTCATCGACGACACGGCAGCGCTGTCACCCAACGAGATGCGCTCGCGTATTCGCCGGTTGGTCCGTGAGCACGGCAATATGGCGCTGGTCATGATCGACTACCTTCAGTTGATGCAGATCCCGGGCTTCTCTGAAAACCGGACCGGCGAGATATCGGAAATCTCCCGCTCCCTGAAAGGCCTGGCGAAAGAGTTCGGCTGCCCGGTAGTGGCTTTGTCGCAGCTCAACCGCTCGCTTGAACAGCGCCCCAACAAGCGGCCGGTGATGTCGGATCTGCGTGAATCCGGCGCCATCGAGCAGGATGCGGATGTCATTGCCTTCGTCTACCGCGACGAAGTCTATAATCCGGATAATCCCGATAATCAGGGGCTAGCAGAACTGATCATCGGCAAGCAGCGTAACGGCCCCATCGGTACGGTGCATATGGCCTTTATCGGGCGCTATACCCGCTTCGAGGATCTGGCACCTGACACCTATGGCGAGTCGTTTGGAAGTTGATCCGCTTTCGGGGCCTTGAGCCTGCGAGTGGGCACCGTATAATGCCGACCCCCCGATAGATCACCAGGAGGTAGCATGGCAAGCGGATTCAGACGCGGCAAACAGCAGCGCGCTCCGAAGCTGGAGGCGCGTGGCGAACTGCAATCGCTGGAGCGGGAAGGCCCTTTCAAGGAGTGGCTGGGGATGCCTGACCTCTACCGTTTTCAGCTGGTTGTGGAGGGCGAGGCATACAGCTATCAGACCGAAGATGCCGAACTCTCGGTGGCCGTTGGTGATCGCGTGGTGTTTCGCTACAAGGAGACCAAGGCGGGTAAGTGGGTGGATCGCCGTTCGCTGGCCAAGGCTATCGATCCCTCAGATTATCAGTAGCCCTTCCGCTGTCGGTCTGACGCAAGATTAACTGCCTCTTGGCGATTCTAGCGTAATACCGGCTGCCTGAGTCCCATATCACGGAACCCTTCCGCTGTCCGGTAGTCTCACTTTCAATATGCTACTGTCATGCTAATGCCATCGGGCGCAGTCATGCTGTGCCCGAGCTGCATCTGATATTGCGCCATTCAATGTCCGTTACATGGAGGGAACCATGGACTTCAATGATCTCAAGGCCTTTGCGGCCAATCACGATAACTACGAAATTCGCGTCATTACTCACGCGGGCAGTCACTGCTATCAGGTTGAACTGGAGGATATGGAAGGCGCCCGGCACCTGCTGACAAGGCGCACCAAGCCAGTCGTGTTTCGCTCGTTGGAGGATGTGTATCTGGAACTCCAGCGGGCCGGAATCCATCGTGCCTTCCTGGTACAGCATGTGCCTCATGATGAAGTCGTCGGTCGTGAGGCTCACTATCAGGATCCCTTGACCTCACGCATGCCTCTGGTTTTCTGATTGACCTGGTTGCCAGCCTGGCAACAGCGCTCTTCGCAAGCTGTACAGTTTTTTGATCGAGTACAGCTTTTTACCCCTTCCGGGCGCCTGGCCTGATAAACTGTCCGCTGTCGTGAGTCACCGACCATTATCCGTCATTGACCAGAAGGAGCAGCGTGCATGACCTCAGCGGGAGTGGAACAGGATCAGCCCGGCAAGGGGCGGCTGGCCCATGCGGCAGCGGACCATCCGCCCGTGGCGAAGCGGAAGGTCGGGGTTCTAGTGGCGAACCTGGGCACGCCGGATGCCACCGACTACTGGTCGATGCGTCGCTACCTCAATGAGTTCCTCTCCGACAAGCGGGTGGTGGACTATCCGGACTGGAAGTGGCAGCCACTGCTGCAACTGATTATCCTCTCCAAGCGACCTTTCAGCTCCGGCCGGGCCTATCGCGGTATCTGGAACACCGAGAGGGATGAAAGTCCGTTACTGACCATCACCAGGGAACAGACCCGCAAGGTCGCCGAAGAGCTCGAGGCACTGTATGGCGATCAGGTAGTGGTCGATTTCTGCATGCGCTACGGCAACCCCTCCACCGACAGCGTGCTGCGGCGGATGCAGGCGCAGGGCTGCGATCGTATCCTGTTCTTTCCGCTCTATCCCCAGTACGCCTCGCCGACCACCGCCACGGCCAACGACCAGGCATTTCGTACGCTGATGAAGCTCAAATGGCAGCCGGCGTTTCGTACCGTGCCGGCCTATTTCGATGAGCCGGCTTATGTCGATGCCCTGGCAGCCTCGGTGGAGGAGGGCTACGCTGCCGCCGAAACGCCGCCGGAGGTACTGGTGGCATCCTATCATGGTGTTCCGAAACGCTATCTGATGGAAGGTGACCCCTACCATTGCCAGTGCCAGAAGACGACGCGACTGCTCAAGGAGCGCCTGGGCTGGCCCGACGATGCCATCGTCACCGCATTCCAGTCGAAGTTCGGTCCGGAGGAGTGGGTGGGGCCGGCCACGGTAGAGCATGTGGCCGAACTGGCCCGCCGCGGCCACAAGCATATCGCGGTGGTATCGCCTGCCTTCTCAGCCGACTGCGTCGAGACCCTCGAGGAGATCGAAGAGGAGATCAAGGAGAGCTTCCTTGCCGCCGGTGGCGAACGCTTCACCTATATTCCTTGCCTTAACGACCGCGATGATCATATCGCCGCACTGGTCGCTGTCATACGACGCGAACTGTCTGGATGGTGCTGAGGGCGGCTATCGCCTGTCCCGTCATCGGATAGCGAAACGGGCTGCCTGTTGGCAGCCCGTTTCGTGGAGACTAACGCGGTTGTCTTGGGTAGCAAAGGCTCAGCGACGCATGCGCGTTCGTTTGGCCTTGCGATATTTCCACGGGTGCTTGGCTCGCGCGGGGCGTGCCACTCGGCTCTGGCCAACGTCCTCGTCGCGGAATTCGGGCACCGAGCCGCGGGTGCCGGTGATGAACCGAAGGTGCATATGCAGGCCGGTCTTGGCCAGCATGTGACCGGTCACCGGGGCGGTGATAAAGAGGAACAGGGTGATCAGCAGTTCCTGTACGTGAAGCTCGCGCTGGGTGATGGTGAAGTAGAGCATCGAAGCGATCAGGATGCAGCCGATCCCCAGGGTCGTACCCTTGGTGGGGCCATGCAGGCGCATGAAGAAGTCCTTGAACTGCAGCATGCCCAGCGAGCCGGTAAAGGCGAAGACACCACCGGCAACCAGCAGGAAGGCGATCACGCCTTCGGCGATGACGTAGAAGGTCATGGCATCTTCCTCATTCGATGATATCGCCGCGCAGCAGGTAGCGACAGATAGCCATGGTGCTGACGAAGCCGAGCATGGCGATCAGTATCGCCGCCTCGAAGTAGGTCTTGGTATTGAGCCAAAGCCCCAGCATGACGATCAATGCGATGGAATTCACATAAAGGGTATCCAGCGCCAGCAGGCGATCCGGGATGTCCGGGCCGATGGCCAGCCGGTAGACATTCATTCCCATGGCCAGCACGATCAGTGCCAGGCCTATCATCAGGGCAGTATCTAGCATTCGAAGATCTCCTTGAGCGGCCGCTCATAGCGTTCGCGGATCTCGCGTACCAGCTCCTGCTCCTCATCCATGTCGAGTACATGAATCAGCAGGGACGAGCCATCCAGGCGGATATTGGTGGATACGGTGCCTGGCGTCATGGTGATGGTATTGGCCAGTAGCATGATGACCAGCCGGTCCTTGACCTCGAGCGGGTATTCGACGAAGCCTGGGTGTGGCTCCCGCCGTGGCAGGAGTATCAGCAGGCTGACGTGGACGTTGGCCTTGACGATATCCCACATGACGACGATGACAAACCAGGCCAGCTTGATCGGGTGCTTCACCCGGGGCAGGGGCTCCCAGAAGCCCTTTGTCAGCAATGGAATTCCCACGGCCAGGAAGGTGCCCAGCAGAAGCTGGCCTGGCTGGATGCTGCGTACCATCAGCAGCCATACCACCAGCAAAACCAGTGAGAGGGTGGGGGTGGGCAGGAAGCGTCCCATTGCTCTCATGGCGTTTCTCCGATGTCTTGAATCAGCACGATCTGTTGTGTGGGGTCGTCTCCCAGCAACTGGCGAATCGGCTCCTGGGGATTGGCCAACTGTTCGGCCGTCGCCTGCGTGTAAGCGCTCACTGGCCCGCCGAAGATGACCAGCAGCGGGGCACTGGCCAGTAGCCACAGCACTCCGATCAGCTGGGGCCGGCTGATCTTGCCAGCGGTGACCTCGCCCTTGTAGCTGGCCCAGAAGAAGACCGACCCCGCTCGGGACATGGCGATAAGCGCGCACAGGCCGGCGAGCAGCAGCAGCGGCCAGAGCCAGAGTCGCTCACTGCCTTCCGCGGCCTGCATCAGTAGCAGCTTGCCCAGTGCGCCGGCAAGAGGCGGAAGGCCGGCAACCGCCACGGCCGCCACCAGGAACAGGCCGCCAAGCAGGTGGCGCTGATGCAGGCGACGGGCACGAACCAGGCGCGTACCTGCCTTACCGCGCTGCTGCCCGATCATTTCGGCGATCAGGAACAGGGCACCGCAGATCAGGGTAGTGTGGGGCAGGTAGTAGAGCAGGGCGGTGGTCGCCGCTGTCGTGCCAAGCGCAGCCCCGGCCAGCAGTGTGCCCACCGAGACGAGTACCAGATAGGCGATCAGGGGGCGCATGTCGCGAGCCGCCAGCACGCCGACCGCCGCCAGCACGATGGTGGCCAGGCCCGACCACCACAGCCAGGCGGTGATGCCGCCAGCTGCCGGGCTGTCGACGAAAATCATCGTCTGGACGCGGAGGATTGCGTATAGCCCTACCTTGGTCATGATGGCAAACAGTGCGGCAACCGGGGCTGGCGCCGCCGAGTAGGTGCGCGGCAACCAGAAGTAGAGCGGCAGCAGCGCCGCCTTGAGGCTGAACACAACCACCAGCATCAGGGCACCGGCAGTGACCAGGGCTGCCTGGTCGCCTGACATGGTGGCTACGCGGCGCGCCATGTCAGCCATGTTCAAGGTCCCCGTGGCGCCGTAGAGCACTCCCAGCGCAATGAGGAACAGCGCCGAGCCGGCCACATTGAGAATGACATAGTGAAGGCCGGCACCGACGCGGGCCTTGCCGCCGCCATGCATCAGCAGCGCGTAGGAGGCCAGCAGCAGGATCTCGAAGAAGACGAAGAGGTTGAATAGATCGCCGGTGAGAAAGGCGCCGTTCAGGCCTACCAACTGGAGCTGGAAGAGTCCGTGAAAGTTGCTGCCCTTGGTATCGTCACCGGCGCTGGCGAAGAGAATGCAGCCCAGGGCCAGCACGGCGGTGAGCGTCAACATCAGGGCCGAGAGCCGGTCCAGCATCAGCACGATGCCGAAGGGCGCCTGCCAGTTGCCCAGGCTGTAGAAGGTCAACTCGCCGCTGGCGGCGTGGCTGAGCAGCAGCAAACTGACCGCGACCAGGGCTGCGGTGAGCGATACGCTGATGCGGCGATGGGTGGCAAAGCTCGCCTTGCCCATCAGCAGGAGAGCCAGGGCGCCCACCATCGGCAGCAGAATGGGCAGAATGATGAGGTGCTGATTCATCGGCCGACATCTCCCTCTTCACCCTGCTGGCCATCCACATGGTCACTGCCCAGCTCACTGCGGGCGCGAATGGCCAGGATCACCACGAAGGCAGTCATGGCAAAGCCGATGACAATGGCGGTCAATACCAGGGCCTGGGGCAGGGGATCGGTAGGTGAGATCGACTCGCCGATGACGGCTGCTGCATGGGTGTTGAGTCCACCCATCGAGAACAGGAAGAGGTTGACGGCGTAGCCGAGTAGGGCCAGGCCGACGATGACCGGGAAGGTCCGGCCGCGAAGTAGCAGGTAGAGGCCGCTGGCAGAGAGCACGCCGACTACCAGCGAGAACAGGGCTTCCATCAGCGTTCCTCCAGCGTCGGGCGGTGCATGGTGGTCACTCGGCCCAGATTGATCAGGATCATCAGGGTGGCGCCGACCACCGCCAGATAGACCCCGAGATCGAAGAGCATGGCCGAGGCCAGCTCGATCTCGCCGATCAGCGGAATATGGAAATGGCCGAACGCCGAGGTCAGGAACGGGTAGCCGAATAGCCAGCTGGCAAGGCCTGTGGCCACGGCGATGGCCAGGCCGGATACCGCCACCACCGGATAGGAGATCGGCAGGCGCTGCCGTGTCCAGTCATGTCCGCGGGCCATGTACTGCAGGATCAGGGCCACGGAAGTGATCAGCCCAGCAATGAAGCCGCCGCCGGGCTGGTTGTGGCCGCGCAGGAAGATGTACACCGACACCAGCAGCGCCAGTGGCAGCAGTATCTGCGCCACTACCGCAAGGATCATGGGATGGCGATGCCTCGACCAGCGGATACCCTCCAGGTTGCCCGAGGGCATGAACAGCCGCATGCGGTTGAGCAGCTTGAAGGTGGCAAGGCCGGCCAGGGTCAGCACGGTGATCTCGCCCAGGGTATCGAAGCCCCGGAAATCCACCAGGATGACGTTGACCACATTGGTACCGCCACCGCCAGGCAGGCTCTCGCGCAGGAAGTAGTCGGCGATGGTCAGCGTCTCGCGGGTGAGAAGGGCATAGTTGAGCATTGCCACGACCACGCCCAGGGAGGCGGCCAGGATCAGGTCACGCAGGATCCGTCTTCCCGAGACGAGCAGGGGCGGGCGCTGGGGCAGGAAGAACAGTGCCAGAATCATCAGGATCATCGAGGCAACTTCCACCGACAGCTGGGTCAGCGCCAGGTCCGGGGCGGAGAAGCGCACGAAGGTGAGCGAGACGGCGAGGCCCACCACCGAAAGCATGAGCAGTGAGACCAGCCGCCAGCGATGGCTCAGGGCACTGCCGATGGCGCCAAAGATCATCAGGCTGGCTCCCACGATCATCATGCCATCCAGCGGCTGCAGCCCCAGTTCGCCGGTGAGGGTCTCTAGCCGGGTCAGGCCGATCGCGGTCATGACCAGGGCGCAGAGAATCAGAAGAGCCTGGTAGCGTTGCAGCGAGCCGTTCTCCAGCCTCAGGGTCAGCCAAAGGGTGATCTTGATCGTGCGCTGTACGGCGGCCTCGAAAATGAGCCCGGCATCACGGGAGGGAAAGAGTGCTGCAAGGCTGGCAAAGTAGCGCTGGTGGCGCAGTACCAGGATACCGCCCGCCACTGCAGCAAGACTCATCAGCAGGGGAGCGTTGATGCCATGCCACAGCGCCAGGGTGAACAGCGGTGTGGTCTCGCCCTGGACCGCCAGGCTTGCTGCATTGACCAGCGGGGCGGCCAGCGTCATGGGGAACAGGCCTACCAGCAGGCTCATGGCGGCCAGGAAAAGTCCTGGGGCCAGCATGCCGCGCGACGGGTCGTGGGCCTGTATCGGCGGCTGGGCTTTCTGCTCTCGGGTCAGCTTGGGCTCGGCGAAGAAGAGGCTATAAATCAGTCGTACTGAATAGGCGACCGAGAGCATGGCAGCAACCACCACCAATAGCGGGATAACCACGCTGAGTGCGCCGAGCAGGCTATTTATCAGGCTCTGTTCGAACAGCATCTCCTTGGAGAGGAAGCCGTTGAACGGGGGGAAGCCGGCCATGGCGGAGCCCGCGAGGATCGTCATGGTGCCGGTCAGCGGCATCATCGACCACAATGCGCCCAGGCGATCGATATCCCGGGTGCCGGTTTCATGATCGATGATGCCCACCATCATGAACAGCGCCGCCTTGAAGGTGGCATGATTGAGGATATGGAACACGGCGGCCACGATGGCCAGCGGGCTGCCCAGCCCCAGCAGCAGGGTGATCAGGCCCAGGTGACTGACCGTGGAGAAGGCCAGGATGCCTTTGAGGTCGCGCTCAAGCAGGGCGAACCAGGCGGCATAGAGCATGGTGGCGAGGCCGACCAGAGAGAGTGCAATGGCCCAGAGCGCCGTATCACCCAGCGCCGGGTTTAGTCGCGCCAACAGGAATACGCCGGCCTTGACCATGGTGGCCGAATGCAGGAAGGCCGATACCGGAGTCGGTGCCGCCATGGCATGGGGCAGCCAGAAATGGAACGGGAACTGGGCCGACTTGGTGAAGGCGCCGAAGAGCACCAGCACCAGGATCAGCGGGTAGTGGGCCGAGGCGCGTATCGCATCGCCAGCGGCCAGGACGTCACTTAGGGCAAAGCTGCCAACGACCTGGCCGATCAGCAGGATGCCCGCCAGCAGCGCCAGCCCCCCGGCGCCAGTCACGGTGAGCGCCATCCGCGCACCACGCCGGGCGTCGCTGCGATGGCCCCAGAAGCCGATCAAAAGGAACGACGAGATACTGGTCAGTTCCCAGAACAGCCACAGCAGCAGCAGGTTGTCGGCCATGGCAATACCCAGCATGGCGGTCATGAACAGCATCATGTAGGCGAGAAAGCGACCGTCATCCTCTGCAGCGCTCAGGTAATATCCGGCATAGAGCAGGATCAGGCTGCCGATGCCCAGGATCAGCATGGCAAACAGCAGCGTCAGGCCGTCGATTCGCAGCGCCAGGTCGAGCCCCAGCAGGGGCATCCAGGATATCTGTAGACTTACCACCTCACCGGCGAAGACAGCCGGGGCATGCATCAGCACCAGGCCCAGCGCCAGCAAGGGGGCGATCAGGGTGGCGGCGACGCAGGCCTTGCGCCCATGACGGGAGGTCATTACCGGCACCAGGGTGCCAACAATGGTGAGAAGAGGAATCCACAGCAATGACATTGGTGGTTCATCCATTCTGGCGGTGGATCGGGTGAGACTGCGCCACGTTCGGGAGAGCGGGCGTGGCGTGGAATGCGCCTGCTCACCACGAGGCTCATCGGAGCGATCGAGGATCGCCTGACTGGCGCGTTGGGAGTCACGAATGAAGAAACGGAGGGAAATCGCTATACTACCAAGCCGTTTCGCCGAGCGGTCTGTACCATTTGCTGCCAGCTGCGGCGCAGAGTTTAAAGCTTTTGCGGTGCAATATACAGTCTGTAGAGGTCGTAGGGAGCTTATCAATTGGGCGTAAAACCGCACTCGGAGATGGCGACGGAAAACCTTTTCAGACGGTGTTCATTTGCACGTTCGAAGCGCGCTTGTCAAAGTGGCAGCGGCGCGCCACACACCTGTCGTGCGCGGCACGCCAGCGAGTTCGCCTGCCGTCTATCGAGATAGGCGCCAACAAGGTCTCAAAGACGCCGGTACCCCCTGATGGAAGATCGACCATGAAGAGAGCTGCATGATGCAACTAGCCGTGCTTTCGGGTTTCGTGCTCGCCGCCTTTTCCCCGCTGCTGCATCGCTGGTTCGGGGAGCGTACGAGCTTCGTGCTGGCCGCATTCCCGGCTGCCCTGTCCCTGGGGTTCCTGTCCCTCATGCCTGCGGTGATGAGTGGGGAGACGCTGACTTTCGGCGTAGAGTGGGTGCCTTCATTGGGCATGAGCCTGACTTTCGTTGTCGATGGGCTTTCGCTGCTGTTTTCCCTGTTGATCACGGTGATCGGTACTTTCGTGCTGATCTATGCCGGCGGCTATCTCAAGGGCCATCCCGATCTGGTGCGTTTCCATATCGCCCTTGTGGCTTTCATGGTGTCGATGCTTGGCCTGGTCCTGGCCGATGGCCTGATCACGCTGTTCGTCTTCTGGGAGCTGACCAGTATCACCTCCTACCTGCTGATCGGCTTCAATCACGCTGACCTGGAGGCGCGCAAGTCGGCCCGTCAGGGGTTGTTCGTCACCTTCGGCGGTGGGCTGGCGCTGATGGCGGGGCTGGTGATGCTGGGTATTGCCGGCGGCAGCTGGTCGTTCGCCGAGCTGGGCACCATGGGTGACGTGCTGCGTGAGCATGACCTCTATGCACCGCTGCTGATCTGTCTGCTGCTGGGCGCCTTCACCAAATCGGCCCAGTTTCCGTTTCACTTCTGGTTGCCCAATGCCATGGCGGCACCCACTCCGGTGTCGGCCTACCTCCACTCGGCGACCATGGTCAAGGCTGGGATCTACCTCATGGCGCGACTGCAGCCGAGCCTGGGTGGCACCGAGATGTGGGTCGGCATCCTCTCGGTGGTGGGAGCCATCACCATGTTCACCGGCGCCTTCCTGGCCATTCGCCATACCAATATCAAGAAGTTGCTGGCCTACTCAACGATCATGGCACTGGGAACCCTGACCATGCTGCTGGGTATCGGCACAGAGGGTGCGCTCATCGCCTTCGTCACCTTCCTGCTGGCCCACTCCCTCTACAAGGGCGCCTTGTTCATGGTGGCTGGCATTCTCGACCATGAGACCGGTACCAAGGACGTAAGCGCCATGGGGGGGCTGCGTTCGCTGATGCCGGTCACGGCGCTGGTAGCCATGATTGCCGCCCTGTCGCTGGCTGGTGCGCCACCGCTGTTTGGCTTCATTGCCAAGGAACTGATGTTCGAGTCGGTTCTCGAAGCCGGTGCCTTTCGCTGGTTGATCCTGCTGCTGGCCTTCTCGGCGGCGTTCCTGACCATTGCCGTGGCCGCCATCGTGGCATTACGGCCCTTCTTCGGCGAGCGTCGCTCAACCCCGCGGGTGGCTCACGAGGCGCCGGTCTCTATGCTGCTTGGTCCTGCCGTGCTGGCGGTGCTCTCGCTGCTGCTCGGCCTGGTCCCGGTGCTGGCCGGCATGGGGCTGCTCACTGCCGCCGCCTCGGCGGTGATGGGCGAGCCGGTCACCGTCTCGCTGGCGCTGTGGCATGGCATCAACCTGCCCCTGATCATGTCGTTGGTCAGCCTGGTCCTGGGCTACGTGGTGTTTCGCCACTGGGATCGGGTGCGTGCGCGTCTGGCAAGGCTCGACCCGCTTATCGCGCGGGGGCCCGAGGCTGGCTATGAGGCCTTCATGCACTGGATCACCGTGGTCTCCGACTGGCAGACCCGAATCCTGCAGAACGGCTATATGCGCAACTACCTCATGGTGATGGTGCTGACGCTGATCGCGTTGATCGGTAACTCCTTGCTGCTGCGCCACTCCCCGGAGATTGCCTTCCACCTCGACGTCCGTTTCCACGAAGTGGTCGTGGCGGCGATGATGGTGATGGGGGCGCTGTTTGCCGCCATCACCCGATCGCGGCTAAGCGCGGTGGTATCGGTGGGCATCATGGGCTTCTCAATCGCCCTGATCTTCATCCTGTTCAGTGCGCCCGACCTGGGCATTACCCAACTGCTGGTGGAAACCCTGACCGTGATCCTGCTGGTGCTGGTGCTCTTCCGCCTGCCACGCTTCGCCAGCCTGTCGACTCCCCTGGAGCGGGTGCGCGATCTTCTGGTGGCGGGCACTGTCGGTGTGCTGATCACCCTGCTGGTGTTGACGGCCTGGGGAATCGATCAGTTCGTGCCCATCTCGGGCTACATGATCGAAAACAGCGTACCGCTGGCCCATGGGCGCAATATCGTCAACGTGATCCTGGTGGACTACCGGGCGCTGGATACTCTGGGTGAGATCTTCGTGCTGGCTCTGGCGGCGATCGGTGTCATTGCCATGCTCAAGCTGCGTGCGGCAGAGAAACCCAAGCCCGCGACGAAGGAGAAGGAGTCCGCCGATGGTTAAGTCAGGCACCTTGATACTGCACACCGCCGCTCGGATACTGATGCCGCTGCAGCTGCTGTTCTCGGTGTTCCTGCTGTTGCGGGGACACGATGAGCCGGGCGGGGGGTTCATTGCCGGGCTGGTGGCTGCCGGCGCTTTCACCCTCTACTTGTTCGCCTTCGGCGTGAGTGCCACCCGGGAGGTGCTTCGCATGGTCGATGCCCGTGACCTGATCGGCATGGGCCTGTTGTTGGGCATGATCTCGGTGTTTCCAGCCTGGTTCATGGATCAACCCTTCTTGACCGCCCAGTGGTGGGAGATTCCCGGCATCGACTTCAAGGCATCGAGTCCATTGATTTTCGATGTGGGGGTATACCTGGCGGTGCTGGGCTCGGTGCTGGCCATGGTCATGACACTGATGGAGGTGGACAAGGATGAACCTTGATCGTAACGGCGTTGCCGACGTCGCCCCGTCAATTCGAGCTGGAGGTGCGTTATGGAGCCGGTGATGGCCGTGGCCATTGGCCTGCTGTATGCGTCAGCGATCTTCTTGATGCTGCGTCGCTCGATCGTCAAGCTGGTGATCGGACTGATGCTGCTCTCCAATGCCGCCAACCTGTTGATCTTCACTTCGGCGGGCATGACCCGTGGGGCGCCACCCCTGATCCCCGAGGGGCTGACAGCGCCCCTCGGCCCGGTGGCAGATCCCTTGCCCCAAGCGGTGGTGCTCACCGCTATCGTGATCGCCTTCGGCGTGCTGGCCTTTGCCGTGGTATTGATCCGTCGTGCCTACGAGATCGTCAAAGCCGATGACCTGGACAAGATGAAGGAAACCGATACGTGAGGCCTGAAGTTGCACTGCCCGTTCTCCTGCCCTTGCTGTCGGGTGCCCTGTCGCTGCTGTTCTGGCGCTCGCGACCCACGCAGCGCTTCATCGCCGTGGCCGGCAATGTCGCGCTGCTGGGCGTGGCGCTCTGGCTGCTGGTTTCAGTAAGCCTTGATGACTATGTGGTGATCCAGATGGGCGGCTGGGAGGCCCCCATCGGCATCACCCTGGTCGCGGATATGCTCAGCGCGGTGATGATCGTGCTGACCGGTATCATTGGCCTGGCGCTGGCGGTCTATTCGCTGGCCTCCACTGGCCCCGGCCACGAGAAGTTTGGCTACTATCCCCTGATGCATCTGCTGCTGGCCGGCGTCGCCGGTGCCTTTCTCACCGGTGATATCTTCAACCTCTATGTCTGGTTCGAGGTGATGCTGGTGGCCTCCTTTGCGCTGCTGATTCTTGGCGGCGAAAAGGCGCAGATGGAAGGGGCGATCAAGTACGTGACCCTCAACCTGCTGGCGTCGGTGATCTTTCTTACTGCCATCGGCCTGACCTACGGGATGGTCGGTACGCTCAACATGGCCGATATCGCCCAGCGCCTGGCGGCGGCCGAGAACCAGGGCATGGTTGAGGTGCTGGCGGTCATGTTCATGATCGCCTTCGGCATCAAGGCGGCGGCCTTCCCGCTGTTCTTCTGGTTGCCGGCCTCCTATCACACGCCTCCGGTGGCGGTCTCGGCCCTGTTTGCAGGTTTGCTCACCAAGGTGGGCGTCTACTCCTTGTATCGCGTCTTCACGCTGATGTTCGACCAGACCCTGGGCTACACCCAGGATCTGCTGCTGTGGGGTGCGGCGCTGACCATGGTGACCGGCGTGCTCGGGGCCGCGGCGCAGTTCGAGTTCCGGCGCATTCTCTCTTTCCATATCGTCAGCCAGATCGGCTACATGATTCTCGGGCTTGCGCTGTTCACGCCACTCGCCATTGCCGGCGGGATCTTCGCGGTGATGCACAACATCGTGGTCAAGACCAACCTGTTCCTGATCAGCGGCATCACCCGTCGACTCCAGGGTACCTATGAGCTGAAGAAGATGGGCGGGCTCTATCGTGAGCGCCCCTGGCTGGCCGTGGCCTTCTTCCTGTCGGCCTTTTCCCTGGCCGGCATCCCGCCGCTTTCCGGCTTCTTCGCCAAGTTCGTCCTCATACGCGCCGGTATCGAGGCTGGCGCCTACGTGGTCACTGGCGTTGCCCTGGCGGTCGGTCTGATGACGCTTTACTCCATGGTCAAGATATGGAACGAGGTGTTCTGGAAGACCCTGCCCGAGGATAACCTGGTGCCGGTGGAGCAGGTCGTGGTGGGGGACGATAGCCGGATGGTGCCGGCAAGCCTCTGGCTCATGTACCTTCCGGTGGCGGTGCTGGCGCTCTTTGCCCTGTTGATTGGTCTGTTCGCTGAACCGCTGATGGTTGCCATGAACCAGATCGGCGATCAGTTGATGAACCCTCAGGGCTATATCGAGGCAGTGCTGGGGGGGGATGCCGGTATCGACGATGTGCTTGTCGAGACGCCTGACGAGGAGATGATGCCATGACGGGGGCGATATGGAATCTGCTGCTGGCCCTGGCCTGGGTCATTCTCAGCGGTGACTTCTCGGGCACGAACCTGGTCATCGGTCTGGTGTTCGGCTATGTCACGCTGGTGCTCATCGAGCCCCAGGTGCCGGCTCTCAAGGGCTATCCGGTCCGCATTCCACGTATCCTGCGTTTCCTTGGCTTCTTCATCAAAGAGCTGGTCCAGGCCAACCTGCGTGTCGGTTTCGACATACTGACGCCACCCTGGCACATGAAGCCGGGGGTGATTGCCATGCCGCTGGAGGCGCGTACCGAGCTCGAGATCACCATGGTCGCCAACCTGATATCCCTGACGCCGGGTACCCTGAGCCTGGATGTCTCCGACGATCGCAAGGTGCTCTACATTCATGCCATGTTCCTCGACGATGAGGAGGAGCTGCGCCGTAACCTCAAGGAAATGGAATGTCGTGCCCTGGAGCTGTTCCGCTAAGTTCGATGATGGTGAGGTGGTGATGTGGATACCGTAATCCTGATCAGCCAAGTGCTCATGAGCCTTGCCCTGATCCTGGCCTTCGTGAGGGTGGTTCGCGGCCCCAGCCTGCCCGATCGGGTGGTGGCGCTGGAGCTGTTCGCCAGCATCGTGGTGGGCCTCGTGGGTGTCTATGCCATAAAGGTGGACGTATCAAGCTTTCTGGATGCCGCCATCGTAATCGCGCTGATGGGCTTCCTGGCTGCCATCGGCTTCGCCCGTTTCCTGGAGCGAGGAGGGCCGAGGGATGATTGAGATGATCAAGGGTTTCCTGATCCTCACCGGGGCGGTGTTCATGCTGCTGGCAGCGCTGGGCATTCTGCGCCTTCCCGACCTGCTGACTCGCATGCATGCCACGACCAAGGCGGCCGCCCTGGGAGTGATCCTGATCATGCTCGCCGTTGCCTTGCATTTCGGCGAGGTGGCGGTAGTGGCCCGTGCCTTCGCCATTATCGTATTCGTGATCATGACGGCGCCGGTGGCGGCACACGTCATCGGCCGGGCCGGCTATTTCGTGGGCTCGAAGCTCTGGTCAGGTACCGTGAAGGATGAGCTGCGGCCCAACTACGACCCGCTGACCCACGAGTTGAAGAGTGGTCTCGAGACCGAGGCCAATGCGGTGCATCAGCCCCGGGACAGAGACCCCACGTGAGCGTGCAGTGATCAGTGGCAGGGGCCAGAAATCGACGATCCAATGGCTGATGAGGCTGGTTTCGCCAGCACTTCTGGGCCATCATCATGGACGTTCAATGCCAAGGAATGCCGACATCATGATGCGCCAGATCTTACCCGCAACCTTCCTGGTTGCGCTTCTCGCAGGATGCCAGAGCGGCCCGGTTCAGGAGGCGTCAGCCGCCGACCGCTCACCTGAGGTTGCCAACGGACAGGCTGCCAGCGAGCAGGACGTCGAGACCTCACCGGAGTCCTCGGCCGACGACCGCTCCAATTCCGAAGCGGCGCCTGCCGACTTCAATGCTTGGCTGGCAAACTTTCGCCGCGAGGCCCGCTCTGAAGGCATCAGCGAGAGAACCCTGGCTCGGGCGCTGGATGGAGTCCGTTACCGGCCAAGGGTGATCGAGCTGGATCGTTCCCAGCCAGAGTTCGTGCGCCCCATTTGGCAGTATCTGGACAGCGCCGTCTCTTCAGCTCGTATCCAGCAGGGGCGTGCCAAGCTTGCCGAGCATCGCGATACCGCCCGTCGCATGGAGGAGCGCTATGGCGTGCCGGCGGAGATCATCGTCGCGATCTGGGGTATCGAGAGCAACTACGGCGGTAACTTCGGTGACTTCTCGACCCTGGAGGCGCTGGCGACGCTAGCTTTCGATGGACGTCGGAGCGATTTTGCCCGCGGTGAGCTGATGGCGGCACTGCGTATCATCGAGACCGGGGATATCCCCCCTGAGCGCATGGTCGGTTCCTGGGCCGGGGCCATGGGCCACACCCAGTTCATTCCCTCCAGCTTCGAAGCCTATGCGGTGGATGGCGATGGTGACGGCCGTCGTGACATCTGGGGCAGCATTCCCGATGTCATGGCATCGACTGCCAACTATCTCGCCCGCGCCGGCTGGCAGACGGGTCAGCCCTGGGGTGTGGAGGTCCGGCTGCCGGATGACTTCGACTATGCCCAGACCGAGCTGACCACCCGGCGTGCCAGTCGTGAATGGGCTGCCCAGGGGGTGCGTGGCGTCTCTGACGGTGCGCTGCCCGAGTTCGCCGAGGCCTCGGTCATTGCACCGGCGGGTGCCGACGGGCCTGCCTTCCTGGTGGGTCCCAACTTCCGGGCCATCCTGCGCTATAACAATGCGACCAGCTATGCCTTGGCGGTGGGCACCCTGGCCAACGAGATCGCCGGCCGGAACGGTATCCACGGGAGCTGGCCGCGGGGGGAGGAGCCACTGTCGCGCAGCCAGGTGCGCGAGATGCAGCAGGCGCTCAATGCCCGTGGCTTCGATGTCGGGACGCCGGATGGCATCATGGGGCCCAACACTCGGCGTGGCCTGCGCAGCTACCAGCGATCGATCGGTGTCACTCCCGATGGCTTCGCCACGGTCAGCCTGTTGCAACGCCTACAGCGCTGATTCGGCCGACAATTAAAGCGCAAAGCCCCACCCGAGAGGGGTGGGGCCCAGCAATCAGCTTTCCTGTTGCGCTTTGCATGTGTGGCATTTCATTGTGGTACCCGAGAACAGGCCGCAGCGGCCCTGGCGTCCGGTGGGGGCAGGTCAGTCGTTGTTGGTCCAGTTGTTGAGCAGGTCGCTGACGGCGCGGCCGGCTCTCTCGGCCCCCTCCTGGGTGCGTTCCCAGGCGCTTTCGGCTCCCTCGCCGATGCGGTCGGCGCCTTCACGTGTCTGGTGCCAGGCGCTTTCGGCACCTTCGCCGGCAGTGTGCCAGGCATCTCGCGCACGTTGGCGAGCCATATCCCACCAGTCCTGATCGTAGCGTGGCATCGCACCCAAGGCGTCTTCGTTGGCATCGACCAGCACGTCATGGGTGGTGTCACCATCTTCTTCATGGTTTACCAGCCGGTAGTGGTCATTGGTGATCACAAGGTAGTCGCCATCCTGCCCCACATCCTCATGGGTGCGTATGATCAGAGCATGGACCTGCATGTCGTCACCGAGGAGAATATCGACGATCTCACTTGGCTGGCTGTCCGGGGCGGCTTCGAAATATACCTCGGCATCGAGAATCGCCCTGTTGGAATACAGCCCCTGAGGATCGAACTGGGCGTGAGCCCCGGCAACGGTCAGCCCGCCGACCAGCAGACCAATCGAGGTGGCAAGTACCGTCCTTGCAAAGCTGCGGTGTGTCATACAGTGTCCTCCTTTTCCATGATGACGCCTTCAGTGTAGTAGATGTCCCTAAAGTGTGTTGTACGGTAACGGCATGCAGGGAAATGAAGCAGCTTGTTCTTATGCTGGCATTCCGGGGAAGCAGCGCTATTCTTGTGGGTTTCGACAGGGAGATGTCATGAAAGGATATGTATTGTCGTACCGGACGGCGTGGCTCCGGAGGCGATTCGTACAGGCGTTTGGGGGTTGGCTGCTGTTTGTCCTTGCCCCCGCCGCAATGGGGGAGGAGGTCTTCGGCTGGGTCGAGAAGGCGACCCTGGAACCTTGGGGGGTCGAGGTGAAGGCCAAGCTCGACAGCGGCGCGCTTACCTCGTCGCTCGATGCCCGTGATATCGAACGCTTCGAAAAGGAGGGCGAGGAGTGGGTGCGTTTTCGCCTGGAGCTCGTGGACGAGGCCAGCGGGGAGACGTTCTCCGAAACGCTGGAGCGGCCGCTTTACCGCGACATTCGCGTGCGTGGTGCGGGCGGCCGCGACGAACGGCTGGTGGTACTGATGAAAATCTGCCTGGGGCGAGCCGTCTATGAGGAGCAGGTCGGGCTGCGCAACCGGGAGGAGATGCACTATCCGCTGCTGCTGGGGCGGCGCACCATTGGTCATCTGGGGCTGCTCGACGTGACCCGTACCTTCCTCAATGCGCCCGAGTGTGACGAAGATACCGAGGTGAAGCGCTACGACAGCAATGGCGAAGAGAGAGAAGGGGGCGGCGACGAGACGGAATGACGCGCTAGAAAAGCCGGGCCAGCAGCGCGGTCACTGCGGTCTCAACCCGCAGGATACGCGGCCCCAGGTGTATGCCCTCGCAGCCGGCCTCGAGGAGTCGCTCCACCTCGAAGGGAATGAACCCTCCTTCGGGGCCGACCACTAGCACGACCGGTTCGTCGATGCCCCGAGGGCAGGCCTGCGGCATCCCCGGGTGTGCCAGCAGGCCACGCCGGGTCTCGAGAAGCCCCGGCAGCACATCCTCGACGAAGGGACGAAACCCCTTGGCGAGATTCACCTTGGGCATTACTGTGTCCCGGGCCTGCTCCAGTCCCAGCACGAGATGGCCGTTTATCTTGTCAGGGGCGAGTTCCGGCGACTGCCAGTAGCTCTTTTCCACTCTTTTCGAGTGCAGCAGCGTGATCGTCTTCACCCCAAGCGCCGTGACGTGCTCGAGGCTCCTGGCCAGCATCCGTGGACGCGGCAGCGCGAGAACGAGGTGTACCGGCAGCGGCGGCGGAGGTGGCGTGTCCAGCGTGGAGAGGGCAAAGCGTGCTTCCTCTTCGTCAAGTGCCAGCAGCTCGCCACGGCCGATTCCCCCGCCTGCCATACCCAGGGTCATGGAATCTCCGATTCGGGCGCGATGCACTTCCTTGAGATGGCGCAGGCGGCGAGGGTCTCGAATGCACGCCTGTTGGCCATGTTCAATGTCACCGGGGGCTAGCAGGATCAGATTCATCGGGTCTCGTTAATTCGGTTCGATTTGCAAGGACGGTGGCGCGATGCACAATAGCAGCAAAGGGCAAGCCTGCCTTTCAAGAACAAGGAGTGCCATCGTGCGCGTGATTCGCAAGTATGCCAACCGTAGGCTCTATGATACGCAACAGAGTCGCTATGTGACGCTTGAAGATCTGCGTCGTCTGATCCTCGACGAAGAGCCATTCCGAGTCGAGGACGCCAAAAGCGGCGAGGACCTTACCCGCACCATCCTGCTGTCGATCATCATCGAGCAGGAGCAGGCGGATGGAGATTCCGAAGTCTTCTCCAACGACTTGCTGGCCCAGTTCATCCGTGTCTACGACATGGCTCAACCGCTTCCCCTGGCGCGTTATCTTGAGCAGGGGACACAGTTGATGCTCGAGCAGCAGCAGCGCATGCAGGATCAATGGCAGCAGGCCATGCGGCATTCGCCCATGGACCTGATGCGCGAGATGGCAGAGGAGAATATGCGTTTCTGGCAGAAGACCATCGGCCAAGGGCAGGCCAACCATGATGACAAGCCCGATCAGAAGGACGAGGATCCCAAGAAGTCCTGAGCGGCGCGCGTCGACGGTGGCTTTCTGACATAATGCCGCTTTGTTTCCCACGCCCGTTTTTTCACGAGGTCCGGCCTGCCCTCCCGGCCAGGCCTCGTCTGAGCCCGGTTTCACCCAGTCAGCGATAGGTAGTGTAGCGGATGAAGGTATTGATCATCGGCGGCGGTGGCCGCGAACATGCCCTGGCCTGGAAGGTCGCCCAGTCGCCTCGCGTCGAAGATGTTTTCGTGGCCCCCGGCAATGCCGGTACCGCCGGAGAAGCGGGCGTGGCCAATATCTCCATCGATGCGGTCGACCTGGATGGCTTGGTGACGTTCGCAAGGGAAGAAGCCATCGACCTGACCATCGTTGGCCCGGAGGCGCCGCTGGTCGCGGGCATCGTGGATCGCTTTCGCGAGGCGGGCCTGGTCATTTTCGGTCCCACCGCCGGGGCGGCCCAGCTCGAAGGATCGAAGTCCTTCACCAAGGATTTCCTGGCGCGCCATGCCATTCCTACCGCTGCCTACCGCACCTTTACCGAGGTCGAGCCGGCACTGGCCTATCTGGCTGAGCAGGGCGCACCCATCGTGATCAAGGCAGATGGCCTGGCGGCGGGCAAGGGTGTCATCGTTGCCATGTCCCTGGGCGAGGCGGAGGCAGCCGTACGTGACATGCTGGAGGCCAATGCCTTTGGCGACGCCGGGGCCCGGGTGGTGATCGAGGAGTTCCTCGAGGGTGAGGAGGCAAGCTTCATCGTCATGGTCGATGGCAAGAGCGTGCTCCCCATGGCGACCAGCCAGGACCACAAGCGGGCGCTTGATGGCGACGAAGGGCCCAATACCGGTGGCATGGGCGCCTACTCGCCGGCACCGGTGGTGACCGAAGCGGTCCACGAGCGGATCATGCAGGATGTGATCATGCCCACGGTTCACGGCATGGCGGCGGAGGGGCATCCATACAGCGGTTTTCTCTATGCGGGTTTGATGATCGACGTCGAGGGCAACCCCAGGGTCATCGAATACAACTGTCGCTTTGGCGACCCGGAAACCCAGCCGATCATGCTGCGCCTGCGGTCAGACCTGGCCGAGCTCTGCCTGGCCGGGGCGAACGGGGAGCTGGCGGGACAGACCTGCGACTGGGACAGTCGAGTCGCGGTGGGGGTGGTGCTGGCGGCCGGAGGCTATCCGAGTGAGTACCACAAGGGTGACATCATCGAGGGGCTCGAGGCGGCGGAAAACACGGGTTGCAAGGTATTCCATGCCGGTACGGCCGAAGACGACGGGGGCAATGTGGTCACCGCGGGCGGGCGAGTGCTCTGTGTCACGGCCCTGGGTGATGGCGTATCCCGGGCGCGCGACCTGGCCTATGAAGGGGTTGACGCCATTCGCTGGCCGGATATCCACTATCGCCGCGATATCGCACATCGGGCAATTTCCCGTGAAAAGCAGGCAGGCTGATCATCGCCTGCCTGTACTGACCGACAACAAGAAAACAGGGAGTGAGGATGGACCGCATCAAGCTGGTATTTCCCGAAGCGGCTATCGTACACCGTCAACCATTGTCGGTGCGCATTACCGACATGAACTACGGCCGCCACCTTGGACACGACACCCTGGTGTCGCTGCTCCACGAAGCGCGCATTCAAGCATTTGGTGCTCTCGGGCTCACCGAATGGGACATGGGCGGCTATCCCAGCGTGGTGGCCGACCTTGCCGTGCAATATCAGTCCGAGGCGCGCTGGCCCGATGCCCTGGTGGTAGAGACGGCGATCCCGGCACCGTCCGGCAAGGCAATCGTCGTCTATCATCGCGTGTGTCATGCCGAAGGCGGTCGGCCGGTGGCTACCGCGCGTCTTAACGTCGTGCTGGTCGATCCTGCCCAGGGGCGCAGCGTCGCGATACCCGATGCCGTGTACCAGGCTATCACCGGGGCGGAGAGCGCCTGATGTCGCGCGAGTATCCAATCATTGCCGTGACCGGCTCCTCCGGGGCCGGCACCACGACGGTGAAGCGAACCTTCGAGCGGATGTTTGCCAGGGAGGACGTGCATGCCGCCATCGTCGATGGCGATGCCTTCCATCGTTACACGCGGGATGAGCTGGCGCGCATCTTCCGCGAAGAGCCCGAGCGCAAGGACGAGCTGTCCCACTTCGCCGTGGAGGCCAACCTGCTGGACCGGCTCGAGACACTGTTCCTGGAGTATGGCGAGCACGGCACCGGTACCTTTCGTCACTACATCCACGCCGAAGACAAGCAGATGATCGAGGCCGGCTATCGGGTCGGCACCTTCACCGAGTGGCAGCCGCTGCCCTGTGGTACCGATCTGCTCTTCTACGAAGGGCTGCACGGTGGTCTGGTCACCGCCGAGCACGATATTGCCCGGCATGTGGACCTGCTGGTGGGTGTGGCGCCGACCATGAACTTGGAGTGGATCCAGAAGATCGATCGCGACATCAAGATGCGCGGCTACTCCCAGGAAGCGGTCATCGATACGATCCTGGGGCGCATGGGTGACTACGTGCGCTACATCCAGCCGCAGTTCTCCCGCACCCATATCAACTTCCAGCGCGTGCCTACGGTGGACACATCCAATCCCTTCGAGGTGCAGGACATCCCCAATGACGCCGAGTCCTTCGTGGTGATCCGCTTTCGTGACCCCTCCACCGTGGATTTTCCGTGGCTGCTGGCGATGATCCAGGACTCTTTCATGAGTCGCCCGCACACATTGGTTGTACCTGGTGCAAGGATGTCATTGGCCATCGAGCTGATACTGGCGCCGCTGGTGCGTCATCTGCTGGCACAGCGGCGCTTTCGCTGAGCGCCGTTTGGCTCTTATCTTAACGACAACAGGAGCATGAGATCGATGGATTGCCTGTTCTGCAAGATCATCAAACGAGAGATTCCCGCTGATATCGTTTACGAGGACGAGCATGTCCTCGCGTTCAACGACATCAATCCCCAGGCGCCCACCCACATCCTGATCATACCCAAGCAGCACATCGCTACCTTGAACGACATCGAAGAGGCTGACCTTGCCCTGATCGGCCGGCTCCAGTACACCGCGGCCCGGTTGGCGAAGGAGCGTGGCTTCGCGGAAGAAGGGTATCGCGTGGTAATGAACTGCAATGACCAGGGTGGACAAACGGTCTATCATATTCATATGCACCTGATGGGCGGTCGACGCTTTACTTGGCCGGCTGGCTAGCCGGCGCTTTGCGATGAGAGTCGCGCGCGTCGAGGCGTGCGACGCATCAGGTGCATACCGCAAACGCCACCCGTCAGGGTGGCGTTTGCGTAGCCGACAGCCGGCGCTACCGGGATGAGAGTCTCGGCCGGGCCAATTTTGTGATTCGTCTGTGCTGAAACGAGGGTGTCATGAGCCGCAAGCTGACCCATGCCGATACGCTGATTCATCAGTTCGATACCGTACTGCGCACCCTGGTGCCCCACGCTGCTCGCTCGTCGCGACCGTCACCGGTCACAGCGGACATCGACGATGACCCTATGACCTTGGACGAGCGCCGCCACGCCGCTGGGCTGATGCGCGTCAACCATACCGGCGAGGTGTGTGCCCAGGCGCTCTACCAGGGGCAGGGATGCACCGCCAAGCTACCCGAGGTGCGGGAGCAGATGGAGCACTCGGCCCAGGAGGAGATCGATCACCTGGCCTGGTGCGATGAGCGACTACAGGAGCTGGGTGGCCGTACCAGCCTGCTCAATCCGCTGTTCTATGCGGCTTCCTTCGGGCTAGGCGCCGTGGCCGGCGCGGTGGGCGATCGTGTCAGTCTCGGTTTTGTCGCGGCGACCGAAGAGCAGGTGGGCAAGCATCTGAACGAGCATCTGGAGACTCTGCCGCCGGGCGACCACCGCTCCCGGGCCGTGCTGCGCCAGATGGCCATTGACGAGGCACACCATGCCCAGCTCGCGCTGGAAGCCGGCGGTGCCCGTTTTCCGGCGCCGGTCAAGTTCGGCATGTCATTGATGTCCAAGGTGATGACCAAGAGCGTCTACCGGATCTGAACGTCATTCCTCGACTGGCCCAGAGGCCAATGAGCCTAGGCCAGTCGGCGCCTTCAGGCATCCACGATGGTATAGGAGTGGCTGATGTCAACGCCGCCCTTGGCCAGCATGATGGAGGCGCTGCAGTATTTCTCGGCGGAGAGTTCCACGGCGCGCTTCACCTGGCTCTCCTTCAGGCTGTGGCCTGCCACGGTGAAGTGAATGTGGATCTTGGTGAAGACCGCCGGCACGGCATCGGCGCGCTCGGCCTCCACCTGTGCCACGCAGTCGGTCACCGCGGCACGCGACTTGTCGAGTATCTCCAGTACGTCGAAGGAGGCGCAGGCCCCCATCCCCATCAGCAGCATCTCCATGGGGCGAGGGCCGGTGTTGCGGCCGCCATGGTCGGGGGGGCCATCGATGACCACGCTGTGGCCGCTGCCGGATTCGGTCACGAACTGACGACCATCGGTCCATTTGACGCTGGCTTTCATGATGCGGGATTCCTTCTCGGATGTTGGGAAATGGCGGCAGCATAGCAGCCGGCGTCAAGCCCTGCAGCTTCGCTCGAGGCTTCTCCGGCAACAGGCCTGCGAGGGGGCGCTGTAAACCCTTCCCTGGGCGCTACCGACGCCATCCATGGCGTAGGACCCCCTCTCCGACCTATTCCCGGGGCTACTCGCTCTGGATGACCTATCTTGAGCGGAGTTGTTGGTCTAGCCAGGCGAGCCGCTCCGGGGTGCCTACATCGACCCAGGCGCCGCAATGATGGCTGCCTCCTACGCGATTGTTGGCCATCGCCTGGCGCAGCAGCGGGGCCAGGGCAAAGGCGCCGGGCCCATGGTCGGCCACAAGGGCCGGGTCGAGCAGACTGATCCCGGCGAAGGTCAGCCGGGGTTCACCCTGGTCGTGGACGCGCCCTTGGGGCGTCAGGTGAAAATCGCCTCGCGGATGATGATCCGGGTTGTCGACCAACACCAGGTGTGCGAGGTCGTCATTCAGGGCGGGCAGGCTGGCCGGGTCCAGGTCGCACCAGATGTCGCCGTTGACCAGCAGGAAGGGCGAGTCGCCCAGCAGTGGCAGCGCGCGCTGAATGCCGCCGCCGGTCTCGAGCGGGGTCTCCTCCCGGCTCCAGGAGATGGCGACGCCGAAGGCCGAGCCATCGCCCAGGGCCTCGATGATCTGCCCGGCCCGGTAGCTGACGTTGATCACCACCTCGTGGATGCCGGCCACCGCCAAGCGTTCCAGATGGTGAACGATGAGCGGCTTGCCGGCCACCGGCAGCAGCGGCTTGGGGCAGCGGTCGGTGAGGGGGCGCATGCGCGTACCGAGCCCGGCAGCGAGTATCATCGCCTTCATGGGCGGGCTCCGGGGTCGACGCCATCGGCCATGAGCCGCGCTTCCAGCGCGGGGCGGAAATGGGTAGTGAGCCAATCGCGAAACGCCTGGTGTTCGGGCAGGCCGGCCAGGCTTTCCTCCAGGTGGCCGAGGAAGTGGGGCAGGCGTTGCAGGTAGCCTTCACGCCCGTCGCGCAGCGTCAGGCGGCAGAAGATGCCCAACACCTTGAGCGCCCGCTGGGCCGCCATGGCCTGTGCCTGGTGCAGGAATGTCTCGGTCGTGGTGGCGCTGGAAAGGCGTCCGTCGGCGATGGCCCGTCGGCGGAAGGCCTCGATCCAGGCCTCGAAGCGCTCCGGCGGGAAACGGCAGTAGCGGCCGCGCAGCAGCGAGATCGGGTCATAGCTGATGGGGCCGGCCACTGCGTCCTGGAAGTCGATCAGATAGAGCCGCTCGTCTTGCACCATCAAGTTCATGGCGTCGAAATCCCGATGCACCGTGACCACCGGCTGGGCCAACGCCGAGTCGACCAGCGACTCGCGCAGCGTGTCCCAGCCCGGCGGAAACTCCGGCATGCCGAGCCATTCTCTCAGGCACCACTCAGGGAAAAGCGCCAGCTCCCGCCCCAGCAGGGCGGAATCATAGGGCGGAAGGTCATGGGGTCCGGCGCGGTTTTGCAGCTCGTGGATCAGGTCGAGGGCGTGGTTATGCCAGGCCAGGGTGTCCGAGGCATCGTCGCCATGGAAACGAACCTGAAGCGGCTCATCTCCCAGGTCATCAAGTTCGATGAAGCCCTCGTCCAAGTCTAGCGCATGCAGGTTCGGTACCGGCAGGCCAGCGGCTTGCCAGCGTCGGGCGATGGCGGCGAAGGGGCGGCTGTCTTCCTGTGGCGTGGGAGCATCCATCAGCATCCGCGTGGTACCGTCGGGCAGGCGCAGCCGGAAGTAGCGTCGAAAACTGGCGTCGCCTGCGGCCAGCTGCAAATCGCAGGCATCGATGGGAAGATTGTGTTGCTTTGCCGCCCAGCGGCGCAGGGCATCGAATCGCTTCGCGGTGTCGGCCTGGGGCATGCGGGCTCCTTGCTGATGTCGGGCGGTGCCGGTTGACGCCCGTTGGGCACCGCCGCATGCTCGCTCAATCACATACGACAGGCCGGGTAGGGTCTGTATAATACCGATTCTCTCCCGCAAGGACATCGTGGAACATGGGCAAGGGACAAGCAGGGGCAGCGCTCGCTGGCCTGATCACATACGGCCTGACCTATGGCGCGCTGTCGGCGGTGGCACTGGAGCCCCTGCCGGGCGTTCAGCTTGACTGGCACCCATGGGGCGAGACTCGCCCGGCGGGGGCGCTCTGTCGTGGCACCTATGTGATGCCCGAGTACCGCCTGCCGGCAACAGATGATCCCCAACAGGTGCGTACCGAATCCGATAGCGCCTTCTATGGCGAGGAAGGCGAGACGATTCTGGGCGGTGAAGTCATCCTGCGGCGAGGCGACAGTCAGCTGGAATCGCCCCAGGTCAGTGTGCCGGCTTCGCGGGAGCAGGCGTTTGCCGAGGGGCCGCTGGCGTTACGCGACCAGAATCTGCTGGTACGTGGGCAGTCCGCCGAGGTTTCTCTGGTCAGCGATGCCGCCCATATCGACTCGGCGCACTACGTCATCCACGACCAGCGCCTGAGGGGCAATGCGTTGCAGCTTGCGCGCCAGGAGGATGGCCGCTATCGGTTGACCGCGGCGAACTTCACCACCTGCGACCCGGGCGACGAGATGTGGCGCCTGGTGACCGGCGACCTGGTGCTCGACCGCGAGACGGGCTTCGGCACCGCTCGGCATGCCCGCCTGGAGATGGGGCAGGTGCCGGTCTTCTACTGGCCCTGGGTCCGTTTCCCCATCGACGATCGTCGCCATACCGGCTTCCTGTGGCCGGAGATTGGCGCCTCGGGCGGCGCCCTGGACTATGCCCAGCCGTTCTACTGGAATATCGCGCCCAATCACGATGCCACCTTGACCCCGCGTCTGATCACCGACCGGGGCCTGCTCTTGGGGGGCGAGTATCGCTACCTCTTCCCCACCGATGCCGGCCAGGTCGAAGGTGCCTTTCTTTCCAGCGATGGCGGCGGCTCCAGCGACGACCCCAATGCCGCCTCGCGCCGCTTCGAGGGCGAGGATCGCTGGTATATCGACTATCGGCACTCCGGATACTTCGACCGGCGCAATCGCTATGACCTGCGCTACGGTGGTGCCAGCGACGGCCGCTACTTCGACGACTATGGCAGCATCTTCGGCGATGACCCCTCCAACATGCACCGCCTGGCCCGTTTGCAGCACCTTGGCGATGTCTGGCAATTCGATGCCCGGGCCGAAGGGTTTCAGCGGCTGGACGATCCGCTGCGGGAACGAGACAAGCCGTTCTATCGGCTTCCCAGCCTGACGGCGAACGCGCGCTTCACCCAGGAGGGAGGGTTCTATCAGCAGTGGCGCTCCAACCTCACCTATTTCTGGCGTGATGTGGACGAAGTGGCCATTCCGCGGGAGCGGGAGGCAGCAGTGGGCAGCCGACTTCATCTATCTCCGGCAACGGGCTGGCGCTTCGATGAGAGCTGGGGCTATCTCGAGCCCAGGGTCGAGTGGCTCTATACCGCCTATGCCCTCGACTATGGACAGCGCGATATCGATCGGGATACCTCGCTGCAGCGGGCTGTGCCGGTATCGTCAATCGACGGCGGGCTGGTCTTCGAGCGGGAACTGGATCTCGGCGGTCGCGACTACCGTCATACCCTGGAGCCACGGCTCAACTATGCCTACGTACCCGTTCAGGACCAGCGTGACTTCCCCGTCTTCGATACCAGCGAGCGCGCTTTCTCCTGGAATCAGCTCTGGTCGCCTCATCGTTTCTCCGGCTCGGACCGGGTGGGGGACCTCAATCGGCTGTCCGTTGGCCTCGAGTCACGCCTGCTGGAGGACGCAGGAGGGCGTGAACGTCTTTCGTTCGGGGTGGGCCAGGCGTTCTACTTCGATGACCGCAACATCGATCTCGATGGCGACCCCGATACATTGCCACCGGAGTCGGATTTCGAGCGTTTCTATAATGCCACGCGGGATCGTTCATCGCTGATCTCGCGGCTCGACTGGCAGATCGACGATCATTGGCGAAGCCGCCTGGAGTGGATCTACGATGACCGGCAGCAGCGCACCGAACGCAGCTCGGCCTATCTGCAGTATCGTGCCGATGCCGGACACGTATTGAACCTTGGCTATCGCTGGGAACTCCAAGGGTTCGATCCTTCAGTGGAGCCCGACGATGACGAGTTTCGTGACTTCGATCGTGAAGAGTTCGACCTGTCGTTTGCCTGGAACGCATCGCCGCGGGTGGACCTGATCGGTCGGGCGCTGTACGACTACACCAATGACCGCTTTCTGGACCAGTTGGCGGGTGTGCAGTGGAACGACTGCTGCTATGGTCTGCAGCTCGTCTGGCGCCGCTGGATCGATGACAGTGGTACCGCACGGATCGATAATGACGTCACCGAGCACGGCATTTTCCTGCGCTTCGTGCTGAAGGGGCTGGGTGGCGTCGGCGGCGACGCCGGCGACTATTTCGAACAGGCCGTTCCGGGTTACCGTGCCACCGCGTTTTGAGGTGGCCCAAGCAGGTTTTCTATCAGAGACACCATGAGAGGAAAGAACGTTATGCGCATCCCGCGAATTGCCACCCTGGGCGTGACCCTGGCGCTGGCCCTATGCCTCGGTGCCGTGTCGCTTACCGCCCAGGCACAGAGTTTCCAGCCGGTGGAGCGTCAGTCGCTGGACCGCATCGTGGCAGTGGTCAATCAACACGCCATCATGGAGAGCGAGCTTGCCGAGCGCGTGGAGCTGGTGCGCAGCCAGGTGGCGGGCCAGGACCAGGGGCTGCCCCCTGAATCGATGCTGCGCGAGCAGGTGCTTGAGAACATCATCGTCGAGGAGATCCAGCTGCAGATGGCGCGCCGCGCCGGGCTTAGCGTCGACGACACCGAACTCAACCGCCAGATGCGGGCGATCGCCGAAAGCAATGGCATGACGTTGGAGCAGTTCGCCGATGCCCTGGAAGCCGACGGCCTGACGATGGCTGCAGTGCGGGAGGAGATCCGCCGTGAGATGCTGATGCGCGAACTTCACCAGCGCCAGGTGGGTTCGCGCGTCAATGTCAGCGAGCGTGAAGTGGAGCGTTTTATCGAGCAGCGGGGCGGTGGTGTAGGCCGTGACCAGGCGCGCCAGATGGTATTCCAGCAGAAGGCTGAAGAGACTCTGGATGCCTGGATCCAGGAGATTCGCGCCGAGGCGTTCGTCGACAATCGCCTCTCCAACTCCCGCTGATGGCAGTGGCGGTTCAGGCGCCTGTCCTGGCACTGACTACCGGCGAGCCCGCCGGAATCGGGCCCGAACTGGCTCTGCAACTGGCGGCCGGTCCGGGGTTGCCGGCGCGGGTTGTGGCGGTGGGCGATCCGCAGCTGCTGGCCGAGCGTGCCGCCATGGTAGACGCTCGGGTCGAGCTGGTGACGCTGGCACCAGATGAACCGGTGCCGGCGCCGAAGGCCGGTGTGCTGCCGGTCTGGCCGGTGGCGCTGCGGGAGCCGAGCCTGCCGGGTCGGCTGGCGGTCGCCAATTCCGACTATGTGCTGGAAACCCTGGACCTGGCGGTACGGGCGTGTCTTGCCGGTGACGCTGCCGGCATGGTCACCGCCCCCCTGCACAAGGGGGTGATACTCGATGCCGGCCATGCGGGGTTCAGCGGCCATACCGAATACCTTCGCGATGCCTGTGGCGTCGATGAGGTGGTGATGATGCTGGCCACTGACCAGGCGCTGCATGCCAGCGAAGCGAGCTGGCAGGGTGGGGCTGCCCTGAGGGTGGCGCTGGCCACCACTCATCTGCCGCTGAAGGACGTGGCTGGGGCCATTACCGACGCGCGCCTGGCGCGAATCCTGCGTATCCTGCAGGCCGACCTCAAGCGCTGGTTCGGCGTTGAGAACCCGCGCATCGCCGTCTGTGGCCTCAACCCCCATGCCGGAGAAGGGGGTCACCTGGGTCGCGAGGAGATCGAGGTCATCGTGCCCTGCCTCGAGCGGCTGCGCGGCGAGGGCCTATGCCTCGATGGGCCGCTGCCGGCCGACACCCTGTTCACGCCGCGACATCTGGCAGGCGTGGATGCCGTATTGGCGATGTATCATGACCAGGGCCTGCCGGTGCTCAAGTATGCCGGCTTCGGCCGTGCCGCCAATATCACCCTGGGGCTGCCGCTGGTACGGACCTCGGTGGACCATGGCACGGCGCTGGACCTGGCAGGCCGCGGTGTTGCCGACCCGGGCAGCCTGCGCGTGGCCATCGCGCTAGCCGCCGACATGGCCCGCCGAGGCGCGGCCGCTTCACTATCCTGACGAACGACAAGACAAGGACTTTTTCATGGCATCGCGCCCGCCGGTCCACCGCGCTCGCAAGCGCTTCGGCCAGAATTTCCTGCGTGACCCCGGCATCATCTCGCGCATTGTGCGGGCCATAGCCCCTCGCCCCGGTGATCGCCTGGTGGAGATCGGCCCCGGTCAGGGCGCCCTGACCGAACCACTGGTAGAGGCAGCCGATGGACGGCTCGAGGTGATCGAGCTGGACCGTGACCTGATACCCGGGCTGCGGGTGCAGTTCTTCAACGTTCCCGATTTCATCATCCACGAGGGCGATGCGCTCAAGTTCGACTTTCGCGCCCTGCGTGGCGAGGGCGAGCCGCTGCGGGTGGTCGGTAACCTGCCCTATAACATCTCCACGCCTCTCATCAGTCACCTGCTCGAGGCGGGAGACGCGATAGCCGACATGCACTTCATGCTGCAGAAGGAAGTGGTCGAACGCCTGGCCGCCGAACCGGGCGGCCCCGACTGGGGGCGGCTGTCGGTCATGGCGCAATACCGCTGTCGGGTCGATGCGCTGTTCACCGTGCCACCGGAAGCCTTCGTCCCACGCCCAAAGGTCGAGTCGGCCATCGTCAGGCTGACGCCCCACTCGCGACTGCCGCATCCGGCAAATGACGAGACGCTGCTATTCCATGTGGTGCGTCAGGCCTTCGGCCAGCGGCGCAAGACGCTGCGCAACAATCTCAAGGGTCGCATCGAAGCCGATGCCCTCGCGGCCTTGGGCATCGAGCCGTCTCGCCGGCCTCAGACACTGACGATCGAAGAGTTCGTCCGCATCGCCAACCATCTGTCCGCTTTGGAGGCGACGTCATGAATCGGGGAACGAATACGCCACAGACAAGTGAAGTGCTGGTTGACGTCGAGCCCGCCTTCCGCGGAGATGAATCCTCCAGCGATGAAGCACGCTATGTCTTCAGCTATACGGTGACTATCCACAATCATTCAGCACGCAGCATGCAACTGCTGGCTCGTCACTGGAAGATCACCCAGGGCAGTGGCAAGGTGCAGGAGGTGCGTGGCAAGGGAGTGGTCGGTCAACAGCCGATGATTGGCCCAGGGCAGACCTTTCGCTATACCAGTCGCGCTATCCTGGATGGGCCGGTAGGCGTCATGGAGGGGGCCTATACCTGTGTCGATACTGCCAGCCAGCGGCCCTTCGAGGTGGAAATCCCCCCCTTCCGACTGGCCACTCCCAACCAGATACACTGAAGCGACGAGAACGGCAGGGGGGAGCATATGACGACCTACGCCATCGGAGACTTGCAGGGCTGTCACGCCGAATTCGTCGAACTGCTCGAACGGCTCGCTTTCGATCCCCGGCATGATCGCCTTTGGCTTGCCGGTGACCTGGTCAATCGTGGGCCGGGGTCGCTGGATTGCCTGCGCGAAGTGCGGGCACTCGGCGAGGCTGCCGTGACGGTACTGGGCAACCACGACCTCCATTTGTTGGCGGTGGCGCGTGGCGGGGCATCGCTTAACCGCAAGGATACCCTCGAGAGCATTCTTGAGGCACCGGATCGTGAGGCGCTGCTCGACTGGCTGCAGTCTCGCCCGTTGCTGGTGCGACAGGCGGTGGCAGGGCAGGGCGATACGGTGATGAGTCATGCGGGAGTGCTGCCGCAGTGGTCACCGGCGCTGGCCGAGGTGCTGGCCGGCGAAGTGGTCGGCGAGCTGCGCAGCGAGCGCAGCGGTGCCTTTCTCGAGCAGATGTACGGCAATGAGCCCGCCTGCTGGCATGATTCGCTCGAAGGAGTCGACCGGCTGCGCGCCATCGTCAATGTGCTGACCCGGATGCGCTTCATCGACGCCGAGGGCTGTCTCGATTTCTCTGCCAAGGAGGGCCTGGACAGCGCGCCAGCCGGCTTTGCCCCCTGGTTCTGCTATCCTCGCCAGGATGAGGCCCGGCTGGTGTTCGGTCACTGGGCGGCCCTGGAGGGGAAGGCCCCCGGTGCGCGCGCCCGGGTCGAGGCGCTTGATACCGGCTGTGTCTGGGGCGGCAGGCTGACGGCATTGAATCTCTCCACCGGCGAGCGTACTGGCGTGCCCAGTCATCAGCGCCGCTGATCTTTTCCTCCGACCCGGGAGCCAGCCATGACGCCCCCTTCGTACCAGCACCTGACGCCCGAGACCCTCGATGCATGGCTGACTGCGGATGATCCCCTTACGCTGGTGGATATTCGTGACCCGGCGAGCTTCGCCAATGGCCGCATACCCGGCAGCCTGCATCTGGACAACGACAGCTTGCCGGCGTTGCTCGAGGCCGCGCCCCGTGGGCAGCCAATGGTGGTCATCTGCTATCACGGTCACTCCAGTCAGCAGGCGGCAGACTGGCTGGCGGGCGTGGGTTTTGCCGAGGTCTATAGCCTCGATGGCGGGTTCACCGAATGGCAGCACCGGCATCCGGGCAGGGTGGAGCGCTGAGGTATGAGAAGAGGGCGAGACCGTTACCTTGAGGGACTCGAGGCCTATCGGGTGGGCGGGGCGGTCCGTGACTCTCGGCTGGGCTGGCCGGTCAAGGACACCGACTGGGTGGTGGTGGGGGCCACGCCGGAGGAGATGCAGCGGCGGGGCTTTCGTCCGGTAGGTCGGGATTTCCCGGTTTTCCTGCACCCCGAAACCCACGAGGAGTATGCCCTGGCCCGTACCGAGCGAAAGTCCGGCCATGGCTATACCGGTTTCGTCGTGCATGCCAGCCCCGAGGTGACGCTGGAGGAGGACCTGGCTCGTCGCGACCTGACAATCAATGCCATGGCCGAGACGCCGGACGGGAGGCTCGTCGACCCCTACGGCGGTCTTGAGGACCTCGAGGCCCGAGTGCTGCGCCACGTGTCGCCGGCCTTCGTCGAGGATCCGCTGCGGGTGCTGCGTACCGCCCGGTTTCTGGCCCGCTATGCCGGGCTTGGCTTCACCATCGCCGATGAAACCCTGGCACTGATGCGGGAACTGGCCGAGAGCGGAGAGTTGACCCACCTGGTGGCCGAGCGGGTCTGGACCGAGACCGAGAAGGCGCTGGGCGAACCTGGCCCGGCGGTCTACTTTCGGGTATTGGACGACTGCGGCGCCCTTGCCGTGTTGCTGCCCGAGCTGGCGCGGGATGCCGAAATGCTGGAAGCGGCGCTGGCGCGACTGGACTGCCTGCCGGAGGGGCTGGCAGGCGATGAACGCTGGCGCTGGGCACGGCTGGTCGAGCATCTGGATCACGAAGCCCGTGATGCCATGGCAGATCGTTTGCGTTTGCCTCGCGCCTATCGCGACCTGGCGCGACAAGCGGCGCTGACGCGATGGCTTCGTGATCAGCCTGGGCCTGGTCCGGCGGCGGTGCATGAGTGGCTGGATGGCATCGATGCCTGGCGACGTGGCGAGCGGGTCGCACCGCTACTGGCGCTGGTCGAACTCGAAGTGCCTAGGCTCGCCGAAACGCTCGGGCGCGCCTGGCGAGCCGTCGCTCAGCTGTCGCCCAGAATCCTGGTCGAAGAGGGCTTCAAGGGGGGCGCGCTGGGCACAGAGCTGGCCCGACGCCGCCGGGCCATTATCGTGCAGGTGCTGGATCAGGATGCCCGCTCGGATGCCTGATGGTTCGCTCGTCTCAGCCGTCGGAACGGATGCGGGCGATGATCTCGTGCAACCGTTCCTCTGCCTCGTCATTGGCGACCTGGCAGGTGCCGGCATTGAAGTGGCCGCCACCACCGTAGGCCAGGCAGAGTTCGCCAACGTTGGTGCGGCTGGAGCGGTCGAGGATTGACTTGCCGATGGCAAACACGGTGTTTTGCTTTCTCAGCCCCCACATCACGTGAATGGAGATATTGCAGTCCGGGTAGAGGGCATAGATGACGAAGCGGTTGGTGGCATAGATGGTCTCTTCGTCGCGCAGGTCGAGAACCACCAGATTGCCGTGAACCGCTGCGCAGCGCTGGATCTGATCCCGGGCCTTGTCGCTGTGTTCCCGATACAGCTCGATGCGCTCCTGCACGTCAGGCAGGTCGAGGATCTCCTCGATACTGTGCTCCCGGCAGTAGTCGATGAGCTTCATCATCAACTGGTAGTTCGAGATGCGGAAGTCGCGGAAGCGCCCGAGCCCGGTGCGCGCATCCATGATGAAGTTGAGCAGCACCCAGCCTTGCGGATTCAGCACCTCTTCGCGGTCGAACTGGGCCGAATCACCCTTGTCCACGGCGTCCATCATGTCGTCCCAGCGAGCGGGGAAGGCGTCATGACCGCCATAGTGGCGCCACACTACTCTCGCTGCCGAAGGGGCGTCGGGATCGATGACATGATTGTCCGCCCGCTGCTCGTTGCGCAGCGTTTCGCTGAGGTGGTGGTCGAAGGCGAGGTGGCAGCCGGGCACATAGGGCAGGTTGGTGGTAATGTCCCGATCGCTGATCTCGATCTTGCCATCCTGCATATCCTTGGGATGCACGAAGAGGATGTCATCGATCAGGTCGAGGTGCTTGAGCAGGGCACCGCATACCAGACCATCGAAGTCGCTGCGTGTCACAAGGCGGAATTTGGCAGGCATCATGATTCCTTTTCTTGTTCATTTTGGGGCTCCTTTACGAAGCATTACCCAAGTTTACCTAACTGCGTGCGGTTGCCAACTAAATCCGACGGGCCACAGTCGCTGGTCGGGGGCATTGAAATTTTCCCAGAGCTCGCCATAGGTGCGTCCATCGCGAGGATGGCGCGCTTCGGGCAACAGTTCGGCCAAGGGCTGTAGCACGAAGGCGTGCTGAAGAATCTCTCCCCGCGGCAGTTCGACCCCATCATGTTCTCCGATCAGGTCGCCCACCGTCAGCAGGTCGATGTCCAGGGTGCGCGGGCTGAACTTGGGACTCTCCTTGCGCCGGCCATTGGCGAACTCCAGGCGCTTGCACCAGGCCTGAAGCTCGCCAACCGTCCAGTCGCTCTCGAAGGCGACGACGAGATTGAAGAAGTTGCGACCATCCTCGAACCCTACCGGCTCGCTTTCGAAGACACGCGAGACTGCCAGGCTACCGAAGGTGCTCGCCAAGGCATCCAGGCAGGTGCGAACGTGATGCTCTCGGTCGATGTTGCTGCCAATGCTGGCGCTGATCAGGGCCATCACGTCTCCTCTGGCCGGGTGCCCCGCTCGATGCGAACGCCGACTGCGGCGGCGGCGGGCACGGCACCGGGTTTACGCACGGTGAGGCGCAGCCATGGAATGGCGAACTCATCACGCAGTGTCTCCGCGAGTCGCTCACTGAAGGTTTCCACCAGGGCGAAATCGTGATCGCTTGCAAAGCGGGTGACCCGCTCGCTGATGGCGGCATAGTCGAGGGTGAGGGAAATATCATCGCCGGTTGCAGCGGGGCGAATGTCGGTGGCCAGCTCCAGGTCGAGCAGCAACCGCTGGGTGATGGTTCGCTCCCAGTCATAGACGCCGATCACGGTCTCCACTGCGAGCGACTCGATCAGTACACGATCCATGGTGCCTCCCCGTAGGCGGAGGATGCGTTGGCATCCAATTTGGCGCCCGATTGTACGTGAGCCGCCGGGGGGATGACAGGACAATGCCCTGTCTTAACGCCGTCCGGGGTGGCAGAATCCGGAGCATGGGTATGGCAGGAGACAAGAACAGGTGACATCGGTCGAGTGGCTGCCACTGCTGCTGGGGGTGGGCTATCTCAGCGGTTCCTGGCTGGGTGCGCTGAGCGTGTGCCGAATGGCAGGCGTGGAGGACCCGCGGCTGGGCGGGTCCCATAACCCGGGGTTCTCCAATGTGCTGCGGCTGCATGGCCGCCGGCTGGCACTGGCGACCCTGCTGCTGGATGCCTTCAAGGGCATGCCTGTGCTCTGGTTGTCCCTGTGGCTTGGGCTGCCGCCCTGGGCCCAGGGGATGGTCGGCCTGGCGGTGCTGCTGGGCCACAGCTACCCTATCTGGCACCGCTTTCGCGGTGGCAAGGCCGTCGCCAGTGCTTTCGGCGTGATGCTTGTCCTGACGCCCTGGGTGGCGTTGTGTTGTGCCCTGCTCTGGGCAATCCTGGCCTGGCGCGTGCGCACTGCCGCGGTGGCCTCTCTGGCCAGTGGCGGGCTGGCGCCGTTGGTCAGCGTCTGGCTGGCGCCGGACTATGTCATCGTGGTGATGGCCTTTACCGCGCTGGTGCTGGCACGGCATATGCTGAATATCCGGCGCCTCAGGCGCGGCGACGAGCAGGGATTCTAACAGGCTGGTGCCGGGGCAAGCGGCGCGGAGGTGGGCGTCGCCGCCATCAGTTGCCGTTTGGTGCTCGCAGGGTATCCATCGGCCAGCGTGGTACGGCCTTCATGATGCCGATCTCGTCGCGCTCACCCGCCGACAGCCGCTGAGCGCCCACATAGGCGATCATCGCGCCGTTATCGGTGCAGAAGCGGCCACGGGGATAATAGGTGCGGGCGCTGCGCTTGTCGGTCTCCCGTTCCAGCCGTTCCCGCAGGCGCGCATTGGCACTGACGCCGCCCGCCATCACCAGCCGCTTGAGCCCGGTGGCGTCCAGCGCACGGCGACACTTGATCACCAGCGTATCTACCACCGCCTCCTCGAAGGCCCGGGCCACGTCGGCCCGAGCCTGGTCGTCGAGCGCGCCATCCTGCTCCAGCCGTTTCAGGGTGGTCAGGGTATGGGTCTTGAGCCCCGAGAAGCTGAAGTCGAGCCCCGGGCGGTCGGTCATGGGGCGTGGAAAGCGAAAGCGACCGGGGTCGCCCAGTTCGGCGAGTTTCGCTACCTGTGGGCCGCCGGGGTAGGAGAGCCCCAGCATCTTGGCCGCCTTGTCGAAGGCCTCTCCGGCGGCGTCATCCACCGACTCGCCCAGCAGCCGATAGTCGCCCAGTCCCTGGACCTCGACCAGCTGGGTGTGACCACCCGATACCAGCAGCGCCACGAAGGGAAAGGCCGGCGGTGATGTCTCCAGCATCGGTGCCAGCAGGTGCCCCTCCATGTGATGCACCCCCAGCACCGGAATGGCCAGTGCTCGCGCCATGCCATGAGCGGTACTGGCTCCCACCATCAAGGCACCGACCAGCCCCGGGCCAGCGGTATAGGCAATGGCATCCAGCTCGGTGCGGGAGGCACCGGCCTGGTCGAGCACCTGCTGGATCAGTGGCAACAGTCGACGGGTGTGGTCCCGCGAGGCAAGCTCTGGTACCACGCCACCGTATTCGGCGTGCATGGCGACCTGGCTGTAGAGCGCGTCGGCCACCAGGCCGCGTTCGGTGTCATAGAGCGCGACGCCGGTTTCATCGCAGGAGGTTTCGATGCCGAGTACTAGCATGGGGTGGGCTCGTGAGAAGTGATAACCGGGATTCTACCAAACTGACCCCAGCTGGACTGCGGTTTAATGGTCGCTCGAAGGCAAGGACGACATCTTGGGTGGCAAAAGCCCCGAATCAGCCCCGCAGGTCGATGTGTTGGCCTTGACCTCCACGGCCGATGCGGCGCGCGGTGCGACTTTTCGGTGGCATTGTTTCAGGGGTTGATATCGAGAGCAGCGTCTTGGCTCGCTGCGGGGAGGGCGGTGAGTGAGAAGGCCTCCTGTACCTGGGCGAGCAGTGCCTTGCCCTGGCAGTCGCTTGCCAGCCAGCCTTGGACCAGGCCGCTCTTGACGAGCTCGGTGACCCGGGTGGTGTCTTCCGTAGCGGCAAGGGCGAGACAGGTGACTTCGGGATAGAGGGCCCGAATGCGCTTGAAGAACTCCAGGCCCGGCATCTCCGGCAGGTGCAAGCCGCCGACTACCACGCGAATGCGGTTCAGGGCGAGCAGGTCGAAGGCTTCATTGATGTGCGTGGTGGCCAAGGGGCGGTAGCCAGCCTTCTGCAACGGAGTACACAGCGCGGCAAGTGCATCTGCATCGGTATCCATCAGCAGCAGCGTGCTGTCGTCGTCGGCCGAATTGCTCTCGGGCAACGTCATCCGTCGCCGTTCCCTCAACAGGGTTTCCAGCTCCCTCGCCGGCAGCGGGCGACTGAACAGATAGCCCTGCAGTTGGTCGCAGCAATGGCGGCGCAGGGTGGCGGCCTGGGCTTGGGTTTCCACTCCTTCGGCCACGACCTGAAGGCGTAGCCCGCGTCCCATCGCGATGATGGTCTGGGCGATGGAGGCCTCATCCGGTGAGGTGGTGATGTTGGTAATGAAGCTGCGGTCGATCTTCAGCGTATCGAAGGGGAAGCGGCGCAGGTAGGCCAGGCTGGAATAGCCGGTGCCGAAGTCGTCCACGGCCAGTCGCACGCCGAGGGACTTGAGTTCGTTCAGGACTCTGATGGTCTCCTCGGGGCGCTCCATGACCGCACTTTCGGTCAGCTCCAGCTCCAGCAGTTCGGGGGGGAAGCCTGTTTCGGCCAGGATCCTGCCGACCGAGGCGGCCAGGTCTACCTGCTGTAGCTGGCGGGCCGAAAGGTTGACCGCCATATTCAGCGGGCCAAGTCCCTGGAGCTGCCATGCCTGGCCCTGCAGGCAGGCCTGGCGCAGGGCCCACTCACCCAAGGGCTGGATCAGGCCGGTATCCTCAGCGATCGGGATGAAGGTCATGGGCGAAACGTTGCCTTCGCTGGGGTGGTGCCAGCGGGCCAGTGCCTCCATGCCGACTACCTCGCCAGTGGCCAGCTCCACCTTGGGCTGGTAGTGCAGCTCGAGGGCATTGTCCTCGAGCGCACGGCGCAGGTCCTGCTCGAGTGCCAGGCGCTGCTGGGCCGCTGCATTAAGGTCTTCGGTGAAGAAGCGATAGGTGTTCTTCCCTTCCCGCGCTGCCAGACGCTGGGCCGTGGTGGCGTTGCCAAGCAGGGATTCGAGATCCTGGCCGTCCTGCGGTAGCACGCTGATGCCGGCATGCATGCTGATGCGCAGATCATGGCCTTCGATGGTCAGCGGGCGAAAGACCGTGTCGATCATTCGCTGGGCAACGGCGGCGATGCCCTGGGCATCGGGCGCGTCGGAGAGGATGACGACGAATTCGTCTCCCGCATAGCGAGCCACCATATCCTGCTGGCGAGCGCACTCCGACAACCGCTGCCCGACAGCCTGCAGCACCTTGTCGCCAACGCGATGGCCCAGGCTATCGTTAAGCAGGTGAAAGCGGCTGATATCGAGCGACAGCAGGGCGACCTGCTTGCCTCGCTGCAGGGCTTGGCTTGCCAGCTTGTCGAAGCGCTGGGCCAGCAGAGTGCGATTGGGCAGGTTCGTCAGACTGTCATAAAAGGCCAGATGGTTTATCTGCTCCTCCATCCGCTTGCGTTCGCTGATGTCGTACTGGATGCCGACGAAGTGGGTGATAATGCCGTGCCGGTTGCGAACCGGACTGATGGAGGTCAACTCCCAATAGGGTTCTCCATCCTTGCGCCGGTTCAGCACCTCCCCTTCCCACACCTTGCCTTGCTGAAGCGTCCTGCGCAGGTTGCGGTACTGGCTGCGTGGCAGCCGCCCGGGTTCAAGCAGGGGGATGCGCCTGCCTTTGATCTCTTCGGGTGCGTAGCCGGTGGTGCGTGTGAACTGGGGGTTTACATATTCGGTGATACCATTGGCATCGGTGATGACGATGGAGCTGACGCTTTGATCGATGGCCTGGTTGAGCTTCAGGAGTTCCTGCTCCGCATGAATGCGCTCGGTCACGTCTCGGCCATTGGCAACATAGTGGGTAATTTCGCCAGACGGGTCGAACAGCGGTGAAACGGCAAGCTCCTCATAGTACGAGTCGCCGCTGGCACCCAGGTTGATCAGTGTGGCACGGAAGGTGTCGCCATTTTTCAGGGCGCTGCGGAAGTCCTGGTACAGCTCGGGCGGGTTGCGTTCATGACTTTTGAAGATGCGTACATTCATGCCGAGAATGTCTTCTCGCTGGTATCCGCGCATCTGCTCGAACGCCCTGTTGACGTATTCGATTTCCCGGCGGCGATTGGTGATGATGACTGAATCGGCGCTTTGCTCGACGGCGTGAGAGAATTTTCGCAGCTCTGCCTCGGTCGCTTCTCGTTGTTCGATATCTTTGACAAGACTGCTGCGTAGGGACTCGAAGGCCTGCGCGAGGCTGCCGATCTCGTCACTGGAAAACGCCGGTAACGGTTGTTTCAAGTCATTGGCGACATGATTCACCGCTGTTTCGAGGCGCAACAGGGGATGAAGAATGCGCCGCCTGATAGACCAGACGGCAAAAACGAAGATGCTCACAGCAGTGAGAATGGAGAAGGCCACCATGGCCACGGAGAGCATGACGCCGTCACGCAGCCTGTCGAGGCTGGTTTCGAAATGATCACTTACGGCTTCCGAAAGAGTCAGCACGGAGCCGATGCCTGCCGTGGCTTGCTGGTACCACTCGGCAGCACTGACCGGGTAGGCGGCTCGATCACTGTCGGCTTCATAGACTGCGAGTCGAAGAGCCTGGTACTCATCGAGAAAGTGGGCGTCCAGCTCGGCTCTCGCCCTTGTCAGGGCAGGGATGTCAGGCAGTTGCTGGATCAGGGTCTCGACTCGGGCAAGCGAGGCTTCGACGATGTCGCGATAGCGCTGTAGTCTCGCTCGTTCATTTTCGCTCAGGGTGCGCTGCTGGGCGATGGCCGAGCCGATGATGGCCCGTTCCCGCCCGGCATACTCGCTGACATTGAACAGGGCATCCTTGATCAGCGGATTGGTGGTGTAAGAGTAGATGTTGTCCGGCATGGGGTGAGCGGTGGCATCGCGTAGCTTCGACAGGGCATCGATATAGCGTGTTGCCAGACTGATCCATTGGCTTTCATCGATCTCTGCGGCCTCGCTGGCGATACGCTGGTCTACCTTCTGGCGCGCGGTTGCCATTGTGTCGTGGTGCTGGGTGAGTTGCTGCAGGCCGCGGCGAAGGGGGTGAGTGTCGTCGATTCGAGCAAGGCTCGGCAGCTCTGAGGCAGAGGCCTGGATGGCATGATAGAGCGCATTGCCATCGTGTCGTTGGCGGGCCATCTCGTACATCATGTCCGGGCTGGCCTCGGCCGGGTGAGACAGGATGGCAGCGGTGATTCCGCGCTCCATGGCCATGACACCGCTCGCGCGAAGGGACAGGTCTGCCACCCGATTGCTCTGGTGGACCCACTGCGCGGCGTTCAGCTTGGCCCGGATCTCACGAATTTCCCAACTCGAACCCAGCAGAATCAGTAGCCCCATCAGCGTCAGCAGAAAAATCAAGAGATTGCGAATGGTCATCTGTGGCACCACGCAATGGCCCTGCCCCGCGCTCTGTTACACGCCATTGGCCAGCACTCGCGTCAAGAGTGTTAAAATACTTTACGCATCCGTAATGGAACGCTAACCCGGCGGATGGTAGAGGGCAAGCCAAAAAGCCAGCGCAATGGGTGGGGTCAATCTTTCCTTGCCTTTCGCCGCCACGTGTTTGCAAAGACTCGTTCCGGCGACTAGAATACTGTGCGCTGTAGGACTGGGTCGTGCATCCAGCAGGAGATCTTCCGCTTCTTCATGCAGTCCGGGCTTTGGTGGCTTGCTACCGGCCTGGGTTGGTGATGGCGGGAGTCATCCAGAGAGGGTGTGCGTACAAACCGAACTCTAGAAATATTAAGGTAGGTGAGTGCTTAATGCCTTCTGTAAAAGTACGTGATAATGAGCCGTTTGACGTAGCGCTGCGTCGTTTCAAGCGTTCCTGCGAAAAAGCCGGCATTCTGTCCGAGGTTCGCCGTCGCGAGCACTACGAGAAGCCGACTGCAGAGCGCAAGCGCAAGGCAGCCGCTGCGGTGAAGCGTCACGCCAAGAAGCTCCAGCGTGAGCGGAAGCGTTTCGAAAGGCTCTATTGATCCGTACGATGGGGTAGTCGACGCGCTCTGCATCGGCTGTCCGGAAGGATGACCAAGCGGCCGCCGGCGGGTGGCCGTTTGTTTTTCCGCTGAGCCCGCCAAGCCCCTCATCCGCCTGTCCAGTCTGGAGGAGGCGATACCTGCATGGCCGGTCAGATACCGCAGCGTTTCATTGATGACCTGTTGGCTCGCGTCGACGTTGTCGAGCTGGTGGGCGAGCGGGTGCAGTTGAAGAAGGCCGGGCGCAATCATGCCGGGCTCTGCCCGTTTCATCAGGAAAAGACACCGTCGTTTACCGTCAGTGCCGACAAGCAGTTCTACCACTGCTTCGGCTGTGGCGCGCACGGCAACGCCCTGCGTTTTCTGATGGAGTATGACAACCTGCCCTTCCCCGAGGCGGTCGAGCAGTTGGCTTCGCGGCTCGGCCTGGAAGTCCCGCGTGAAGGGGCTGACGACCCTCGTGCCCAGGCGCGTGAGCGCAAGCGCAAGGAAGGGGTCAACCTGCTTGAGCTTTCGGCAAGCTTTTTTCGGGAGCGCTTGAAGATGCCGGAGGGGCAGGCGGCTCGCCATTATCTGGCCGAGCGCGGCCTTTCGCCCGAGATCCAGGCGGCGTTCGGAATCGGCTATGCGCCGGACGAGTGGGAGTCGCTCAAGCGACACTTGTCGGTGCGGGAGATTCCCGAGACCGTTCAGGTCGAGTATGGACTGCTGGTTCACCGCGAGGAGAGTGGACGTACCTACGACCGCTTCCGTGATCGGGTGATGTTCCCGATTCGCGACGTTCGGGGGAGAACCATCGCCTTTGGCGGGCGTGTGCTGGGCGATGCCAAGCCCAAGTATCTCAACTCGCCCGAAACGCCGGTTTTTCACAAGGGGCGGGAGCTCTACGGGCTATTCGAGGCGCGTCAGGCCAATACCCGCCTGGAGCGGTTGGTGATCGTCGAAGGCTACATGGATGTGGTGGCCCTGGCACAGTTCGGGATTCGCAATGCCGTGGCCACGCTGGGTACTTCCACTAGCGAGGATCACCTGTCGCGGCTGTTTCGCATGGTCGACGAGGTGGTGTTCTGCTTCGACGGCGACCGGGCTGGCCGGCAGGCGGCCAGCAGGGCGCTGGAAGTCGTTCTGCCGCTGATGATCGACGGTCGGCAGGCCCGGTTTCTGTTCCTGCCCGAAGGGGACGATCCGGATACCCTGGTGCGACGAGAAGGTGCCGAGGCCTTCGTTGATCGAATCACCTGCGCCAGCCCGCTGTCGGAATTTCTCTTCGATCTGGCGGCCAGGGGGCGTGACCTGGCGCGTATCGAAGACCGCGAGCGCTATGCCAGTCAGGTACTGGCGGCCACGGGAAAACTGCCCGATGGGTTGTTGAAATCTATGATGCTCAATGAGCTTTCGCGACGCACCGGTGTCGAACGATCACGCTTCGAAGCACTTATGTCGCGATCCGACATTGGTGTGGGGGCGCCCGTTGAGGTCGAAGCGACTTCTGCGCCGCTCCAGCCTTCGTCAGTCACGGGAGCCGGGGCCGGGCCACAGCACGACCGCATGCCCCTGGGACTGGTGGCGCGAATACTTCAGTTGTTGCTGCATGAGCCGATATTGGTAGAGCGGCTGCCCGAGACGGAGGACTGGTATCCCGAGGGGGATCCGGATGTCCCGCTCTGCCGGGAGGTGGTGCGCCTCTTGCGGGCCGGGCGCTATCGCAGCGGACAGGTGCTGCTCGCGCATTTTCATGGCAGCGATCAGGGCCAGCGTCTCGCGGTGCTGGTGAGGCGTGAAATGCTTATCCCGCGTGCCGCCAGGGCGCAGGAACTCGATGGCCTGGTCGAGCATTTTCGTCGGCATCAGAGGCGCCCTTCGTGCCAGGAGCGAGTCGATGCACTGCTGGCAAAGCAGCGCTCGGGCGAACGGCTTTCGCCCGAGGAGCGACAGCGACTCATGACGCTGCTAGCCGAGCTGGGAAGCTGACAGCCAGCCTGGGGTCGAGCAGTGGCGCGCGGTGATGAAAAGCATGGGAAGAGGCAGGGGTAGGCGTCACGGATGACGAATGATATTGGCGGTGGGGTTGAATTCTTTTCTACCATCACCACATAGGGTGCATGGATTCGCCCCCGCCACAGCACAACCGGACAAATTAACACACCTGAGTGAACGAGCAAATGGGTCGAACTGGCGGTAAGGGGTGATTAGCCGCTATACTGTTCGGCTTCATGAGTTTTCTCCACCCAGCGCTTCAGGTGCTTCATTCTTCTTCGTCGAGATAGGGTTTCTATGGCTGGAAATGCGCAGCAGCAGTCACGTCTGAAGGAGTTGATCGCGCGCGGCAAGGAACAGGGCTACCTGACCTATGCCGAGGTCAACGACCACCTTCCCGAAGATATCGCCGACCCGGATCAGGTGGAAGATATCATCGGTATGATCAATGACATGGGCATCAGTGTCGTCGAGGAAGCCCCCGATGAAGATACCCTGATGATGTCTGATCACTCCACCGACGAGTCGGCCGCCGAAGAGGCAGTGGCAGCGCTGGCCGCGGTGGAAAGCGACGTAGGGCGGACCACCGACCCGGTGCGCATGTACATGCGCGAAATGGGGACCGTGGAACTGCTGACCCGTGAAGGCGAGATCGAGATCGCCAAGCGCATCGAGGAGGGCACTCGGGAGGTCATGTCGGCCCTGGCATGGTTGCCCGGTGCCGTGGAGTCGATTCTCGACGCCTACGATGCGACCCAGGACGAAGAGGCGCCCGGTCGGCTTTCGGATCTGTTCTCCGGCTTCATTGACCCCGACGAGGGTATCCCAGGCGTTGCCGAGGCCGAGGTGCCCGAGGAGGAGCCGCGGGACGAAGAGGCGAGTGAGGACGACGACGAGGATGAGGAGGCCGAGGAAGAGACCACCGGTGGCCCCGATCCCGAGGAAGCCAAGGCGCGTTTCGAGCAGATTCGCCAGCAGAACGAGCTGGTGCGTGCCGCCATCGAGGCGCACGGCCGCCACTCTCCTGAAGCCCGGGTCGAAATGAATCGGCTGGCCGAGCTGTTTTCACCGATCAAGCTGGTGCCGAAGCACTTCGAGCGCCTGGTCAATCAGGTGCGGATCAGCGTCGAGCAGGTGAGGGCCCAGGAAAAGGCGGTCATGCAGCTGTTCGTCAAGAAGGCGAGGATACCACGCAAGACGTTCATCAAGGCCTTTCCGGGCAACGAGTCGCGCCAGAGCTGGCTCGATGACTTCATCGGTAACCATGGCAAGTATGCCGACCGCCTCGAGGCCATGCGCGGCGACATTCAGCGCTCGCAGCGCCGAATCGCCTTCGAGGAGGACATGGTCCAGCTTGCGGTGCCCGAGCTAAAGGAGATCAATCGCCGGCTCTCCATCGGCGAGGCCAAGGCGCGCCGGGCGAAGAAGGAGATGGTCGAGGCCAACCTGCGCCTGGTCATCTCGATCGCCAAGAAGTACACCAACCGCGGGCTGCAGTTCCTGGACCTGATCCAGGAGGGCAACATCGGCCTGATGAAGGCGGTGGACAAGTTCGAATACCGTCGCGGCTACAAGTTTTCCACCTACGCCACCTGGTGGATTCGCCAGGCGATCACTCGCTCCATCGCCGATCAGGCGCGCACCATCCGTATCCCGGTGCACATGATCGAGACCATCAACAAGCTCAACCGTGTGTCGCGGCAGATGCTTCAGGAGATGGGGCGCGAGCCCACCCCCGAGGAGCTCGGCGAGCGTCTCGAGATGCCCGAGGACAAGGTGCGCAAGGTGCTCAAGATCGCCAAGGAGCCTATCTCCATGGAGACGCCCATCGGTGACGACGACGACTCGCACCTCGGCGACTTCATCGAGGACGGCACCATGCTGCTGCCGGTCGACCTGGCCACCGGCGAGGGGTTGATCGAAGCCACTCGCAACGTCCTGGGTGGTCTCACCGCCCGCGAGGCCAAGGTGCTGCGCATGCGTTTCGGTATCGACATGAACACCGACCATACCCTCGAGGAAGTCGGCAAACAGTTCGATGTCACCCGTGAGCGGATCCGCCAGATCGAGGCCAAGGCATTGCGCAAGCTGCGTCACCCGAGCCGCTCGGAGCCCCTGCGTTCGTTCCTCGACGAGTAGCGCTACCGCGGTTCATTAAGGAAAACGCCTGCAGGCTGATCAAGCTGCAGGCGTTTTTTGTTGGTGTATGCCCGCGCTGATCGGGTGCAGTCGCTCATGCCGGCGGCTTGTCGCGCCCCGCTTCCTCAACGATCCAGTCGTGTACCGCCGCCACGCGGCGATCGTCCAGGGCACCGCTGGTGTGCACGATACCGTAGCGCTTGCCGGTAGGGATGCGCTGGGGGAAAGGCGCGATCAGTGCCCCTGTGCTGAGTTCGTTGGTGAGCAGTGCCTGGCGGGCGATGGCGACACCCATGCCGGCAACCGCCGCCTCCATGGTCAGGCGGTGCCGATTGAAGGTATAGCCGCGGCGGGCATTGAGCGGTGGCGCTTCCACCGCCTCAAGGTAGTGCTCCCATTCGGCGTAGGGGTGCCCGCCACGCCAGGCGGTGACGTCGTGCAGCAGCGGGTACCAGGCCAGTTCCTCGGGGCGCGACAGGGATGGCCGGTGGCGCAACAGGGCCGGGGCGCAGACCGGAAAGATCACTTCCTCCATCAGCGGCGTGATGGCCAGGCCAGGGTAGTGGCCATCATTGAGGTCGATGGCCAGGTCGAACTCGCCCTCTCGAAGCGACAGGCTGCTGTCCTCGGCAATGATCTGCAGCTCGATATCGGGAAAGCGCGCCTGCAGGCGGGGCAGGCGTGGCATCAGCCATTTGCTGAGGAAGGCGGGTACGCTGCGTACCCGGATGATGCCGCTCATCACCCCGCTACGCAGGCGTTTCACTTCGAGGCCGACCGACTGGTAGGCCTCTTCCACCACATCGGCCAGGCGGCGTCCCTCCTCGGTCAGCTCCAGGCGACGCGGCAGGCGGCGGAACAGCTTGAAGCCCAGGCGCTCTTCCAGCTGCTTGATCTGCTGGCTGACGGCCCCGGTGGTCACGTGCAGCTCTTCTGCCGCACGTGTGAAGGAGAGGTGGCGCGCGCTGATGGCAAACACCTTGAGCCAGGCGTGAGTCTGGGCGTGGAGTAGGCGGCTCATGCTTTAGTCATTCTATACTCAGTAGGGAGATATTCTCGTTTGCCCGAGGGCGTTTTCAGCACCACCATAGAATTCAACACGGGTGGATAGCAATAGTGTTTAGTCAGGCTTATCCATACTTGGCCACACGGCAACAGATACGATCGGCCACCGCCGACCAGAAAAGGTGATCACATGGCAATCAGCGTCTTCGACCTGTTCAAGATCGGTATCGGTCCCTCCAGCTCCCATACCGTTGGTCCGATGCGCGCTGCCTACGACTTCGTTCAGGCGCTGCGCGAGCAGGATATGCTGGAGCGTGTCGCTCGCATCGAGGTGCGGCTGTTCGGTTCGCTATGCGCCACCGGCAAGGGGCATGGCACCGACAGGGCGATCATCATGGGCCTGATGGGAGAGCGGCCCGACAGGATCGATCCCGCCATCGTTGCCCCCTGTCTCGAGGAGCTCTTCGAATCCAGCACGCTACATCTCGATGGTCGCTTGTCGATTCCCTTCCTCTGGGCTCGCGACATGCAGTGGCATGAGGAGTGCTTGCGCTACCACCCCAATGCCATGACCCTGATCGCCCACGGTCATAGCGATGAGCTGTGGAGCAACACCTACTACTCGGTGGGCGGTGGCTTCGTAGTCGATGAGGCCCAGGCTGCCCAGGGTGAACTGGATACCGACAACACGACGCTCCCCTACGACTTCAATTCCGCCGCCGAGCTCATGGCGCTGTGTCGCATGCATGACCTGCGCATCAGTGAGCTGATGTTGGAAAACGAAAAGGCCTGGCGCAGCGAGGCGGAAGTGCGCGCCGAACTCTGGAGCGTGTGGGAGGCGATGCAGGCCTGCGTCGAGACCGGCCTGAAGAACGAGGGGGTGCTGCCAGGCGGGCTGAACGTACGCCGTCGCGCAGCGACGCTGCATCGCCACCTGCTGGCGGCGGAAGATGACGACTGCGTAATCGCCTCGACATTCTCGGCCATGGACTGGGTCAATGTCTTTGCCCTGGCGGTCAACGAGGAGAATGCCGCCGGTGGGCGCATGGTGACCGCTCCCACCAACGGTGCGGCGGGCATCATTCCCGCGGTGCTTCACTACTATATGAAGTTCAAGGCCGGTGCCAGCGAGCGGGACGTGGTGGATTTTCTGCTCGCCGCCGGCGCCGTGGGTATGCTGTGCAAGAAGAACGCTTCAATCTCCGGTGCCGAGGTCGGCTGTCAGGGTGAGGTGGGTTCGGCCTGTGCCATGGCCGCTGCCGGTCTTGCCGAGGTCATGGGGGGGAGCGTGGCGCAGGTGGAAAACGCTGCCGAGATCGGTCTGGAGCACAACCTGGGGCTGACCTGCGATCCTGTCGGCGGCCTGGTGCAGGTACCCTGTATCGAGCGCAACGCCATCGCCTCGGTCAAGGCAATCAATGCTGCCCAGATGGCGCTGCGGGGGGATGGGGAGCACTTCATCTCGCTGGACAAGGTGATTCGAACCATGCGCGATACCGGCCGGGACATGCAGGAAAAGTACAAGGAGACGTCCCGCGGTGGGCTGGCAGTCAACGCCATTGAGTGCTGAACGGCAAAGACGCTTTTGTATCAACCGACTATGCTGAATCCACGCGATGCCCTTGCCGGCATCGCGTTTTTGTTCGCAAGCTATTGAAGTCTTGGATCTCTACGCCATTGGTCGAGTTCGACGTTTCAGGAGTTGCCCTGCGGGAGTCTCTCCTCTAGCTTACGTTAACGTAAAGGTTAGAAAGTCCCCGGCTGATACATCACAGCCACTGCTTTCATGACAAAGACAACAAATCAGCACGTATCGCCAGCGGCGATCCAGAGAGGACGTCACATGACCCAGGAGTTCATACTTGAGACTCGCGGGTTGACCAAGCAGTTTCGCGGTTTCACCGCCGTGGACGATGTCAACCTGCAGGTTCGGGAAGGACACATCCATGCCTTGATCGGGCCCAATGGCGCCGGCAAGACGACCGTCTTCAACCTCCTCACCAAATTCCTGCCGCCAACCCACGGTGAGATTCTCTATCGCGACAAGTCGATCACGAAGATGAAGGCCAACGAGATTGCCCGGTTGGGCCTCGTCCGCTCCTTCCAGATATCGGCCGTGTTCGCGCATATGACCGCGCTGGAGAACGTTCGAGTTGCCCTGCAGCGGCCGATCGGTACCTCCTTCCACTTCTGGAAGTCCGAACGCACCCTCGACCATCTCAATGATCGTGCCATGGACTTGCTTGACCAGGTGGGCCTTGCTGAATATGCCGATGTGCTCACTGTGGAGATGCCCTATGGGCGCAAGCGGGCGCTTGAAGTGGCGACCACGCTGGCCATGGAGCCGACTCTGATGCTGCTCGACGAGCCCACCCAGGGCATGGGGGCAGAGGATGTCGACCGCATTGTCGAACTGATTCGACAGGTGGCGAAGGGCCGAACCGTTCTGATGGTGGAACACAATCTCAGTGTGGTGAGCCGGCTCTGTGATCGGATCACCGTTCTGGCCCGCGGGGCGGTCCTGGCCGAAGGTGACTATAAGACGGTCTCAGCCAATCCGCTGGTCAAGGAAGCCTATATGGGCACCGAAGTAGAGGAAGAGGAGGCCAGCGCATGAACCAGCTAGCCGAGCAGCCCGCCGCCACCAAGCACCGGGAACATGCCGATGCAGAGATGCTGCGGGTCAGTGACCTGCATGCCTTCTACGGTGAATCTCACATTCTTCATGGCGTCAATTTCGACGTGAAGCGCGGTGAGCTGGTGACCCTTCTCGGGCGCAACGGTGCCGGGCGCAGTACCACGCTCAAGGCCATCATGAACATGGTCGGTCGGCGCACCGGCTCGATCATGATCAACGGTAACGAGACCCTCGACATGAAGCCGCACCGCATACCTCGGCTGGGGGTGGGCTACTGTCCGGAAGAGCGTGGCATCTTTGCCAGTCTCGACGTCGAGGAGAACCTGCTGTTGCCGCCCACGGTTCGCTCCGGAGGCATGAGTCTCGATGAGATCTACGAGATGTTTCCCAACCTCTACGAGCGCCGCCGCAGCCAGGGCACCCGCCTTTCCGGCGGTGAGCAGCAGATGCTGGCCATGGCGCGTATCTTGCGCACCGGCGCCCGCATGCTGCTTCTCGATGAAATCACTGAAGGCCTGGCGCCAGTCATCGTGCAGACGCTGGGTGAGGTGTTGGTCAAGCTCAGGGACAGGGGCATGACCATTGTGCTGGTGGAGCAGAATTTCCGCTTCGCTGCACCGCTTGCCGATCGCCACTACGTGATGGAGCACGGGCGCATCATCGAGGAGATCTCGGCGGCCGAACTGCCTTCGAAGCGTGATCACCTCCACTCCCTGCTGGGGGTCTGAGCTCCGCGCTCAACCAACAGCTGGCTAAAACTATAATTTGCAACTTGCGTAACCTAAAACCGAAGAAGCGACGCCTGCATCTGCAGCGTTCGCTACAACAACAAGCAGTCCCCATGGGACTACGGAGACGTAAATGACCTTCATCAAGAAGACCCTCGCCAGCAGCATCGCCATTGCCGCCGCCGCCGCACTGGCAGCAACCACCGCCCAGGCGGAAATCAGCGATGGTGAAGTCCGCATCGGTTACCTGGCCGACATGTCCGGCACCTATCGCGACCTGGCCGGGCCGGGCGGCCTGGAAGCCCTGCGCATGGCTATTGAGGATTTCGGTGGCAGCGTCAACGGCGCCCCGATTCAGGTCTTCAGCGCCGATGACCGCAACAGTGCCGACGTCGGTGCCAATACCGTTCGCGAATGGGTCGATACCCGTAACGTCGACATGGTAGCCGGGATGGTCGCCTCATCGGTCACCATTGCGGTAACCAATGTGCTCAAGGAGAACGACAAGCTCGGCATCATTTCGGGATCGGCAGCGTCCAGCATCACTAACGAGCACTGTTCTCCCAACCATATCCACTGGGTCTATGACACCTATCCGCTGGCCAACGGTACTGCCAAGGCCATCGTCGATCAGGGTGGTGACACATGGTTCATGCTGACCGCCGACTATGCCTTCGGCCACGCCCTGGAAGGCGATGTGACCCGCGTCGTCGAAGAGAGCGGCGGTGAAGTGGTTGGTGGCGTGCGTCATCCCTTCCCGACCGATGACTTCTCCTCCTATATCCTTCAGGCCCAGGGTTCCGGCGCCAAGATCATCGGCCTGGCCAACGCCGGGGCAGACACCGTCAACGCCATCAGTACTGCCTCCCAGTTCGGTGTCGTGGAAGCAGGTCAACAGCTCGCCGGCCTGCTGGTCTTCCTGAATGACGTCCATGCCATGGGCCTCGAGACCACCCAGGGACTGCTGCTGACCACCGGCTGGTACTGGGACATGGATGAGGAGGCGCGTGAGTGGTCCGAGCGCTACTACGAGCGCATGAACCGCATGCCGACCATGGTCCAGGCGGGCATCTACTCCAGCACCATGCACTACCTGCAGGCGGTTGAGGCAACCGGAACCGACGATACCGCTACCGTACGCGAGTACATGATGGAGCAGCCGATCAACGACTTCTTCGCCCGCAACGGCCGGCTGCGTGAGGATGGCCGTATGATCCACGACATGTATCTGGCAGAGGTGAAGTCGCCGGAGGCCTCTACCGGTGAGTGGGACCTCTACGAGATCCTTGCCACCATTCCTGCCGAAGAAGCCTACCGTCCGCTGTCCGAAAGCCAGTGTGATCTGGTCCAGAACTGAACGTTGCAAGACATGGCGGCGGCCCCAGGCCGCCGCCCCTCTGACGGCGAGGAGAACCTAACATGACGATGATATTCGGGGTGCCGTTGGCGGTGTTCATGGGCCAGCTGCTGCTGGGCCTGATCAACGGTGCCTTCTATGCCCTGCTGAGCCTGGGCCTGGCGGTGATCTTCGGCCTGCTGAAGATCGTCAATTTCGCCCACGGGGCGATGTACATGCTGGGTGCCTTCGCCACCCTGCTGGGCATGCGCTACCTGGGCATCAATTACTGGGCGGCGCTGCTGCTGGCACCGCTGGTGGTAGGGCTGCTCGGGATGGTGATCGAGCGTCTGCTGCTGCGGCGAATCGGCCATCTGGACCATCTCTATGGCCTGCTGCTCACCTTCGGCCTGGCTCTGATCTTCGAGGGTACGCTGGTCAATTTCTTCGGCGTATCGGGCGCACGCTATCCTACCCCGGAAGCCTTGCAGGGTGGCTATCAGCTGGGCTTCATGTTCCTGCCCGTCTACCGTGCCTGGGTGCTGCTGGCGGCACTGGTCGTCTGCCTGGGTACCTGGTTCATCATCGAACGCACGCGGCTCGGTGCCTACCTGCGGGCCGGAACCGAAAATCCGGCGCTGATGCAGTCGTTTGGCGTCAACGTACCGCTGCTGATCACTCTCACCTATGGTTTCGGCGTGGCACTGGCCGCCTTTGCCGGCGTGCTGGCGGCACCGCTCTATCCAGTGTCTCCCACCATGGGCTCCAATTTGCTGATCGTGGTCTTTGCCGTGGTGGTCATCGGCGGCATGGGCTCGATACTGGGTGCCATACTGACGGGCCTGGGCATGGGCCTGATCGAGGGCCTGACCAAGGTGTACTATCCCGAGGCAGCCAACACCGTGATCTTCCTGGTCATGATCCTGGTGTTGATGCTCAGACCCGCCGGACTCTTCGGCAAGGAGGCATGACATCATGGCCACGACTCAAACCCTGACTCCCGTCATGGAGCGTCAGCGTCGAGCCAACATGCGACGCAATGCCTTCTACCTGTTGTTGATCGTGGTGGGGCTGCTGGCACCCTTCGTTGCCTATCCGGTCTTCCTCATGAAGGTGCTGACCTTCGCGCTGTTCGCCTGCGCCTTCAACCTGCTGCTCGGCTACGCCGGCCTGCTTTCCTTCGGCCATGCCGCTTTCCTGGCTACCGGCGGGTATGTCACCGGCTACCTGCTCTCGAGCTATCCCGGGCTGACACCGGAGCTGGGCATTCTTGTCGGCACCGGGGCTGCGGTACTGCTGGGCATCGCCTTTGGTGCGCTGGCTATCCGTCGCCAGGGCATCTACTTCGCCATGGTGACACTGGCGCTGGCGCAGCTGATGTTCTTCTTCTACATCCAGGCGCCGTTCACCGGCGGCGAGGATGGCCTGCACGGCGTGCCGCGGGGTAACCTTTTCGGCTTGATCAGCCTGCGCAGCAACCTGGCGATGTACTATTTCGTCTTCGCGATCTTCCTGATTGGCTTCGCCATCGTGCAACGTGCCGTGCATTCGCCCTTCGGGCAGGTGCTCAAGGCGATTCGCGAGAACGAGCCGCGTGCGGTGTCGCTGGGTTACAACGTCGATGCCTACAAGCTGCTGGCGTTCGTCATCTCCGCAGGCCTTGCCGGTCTGGCCGGTTCCACCAAGACCATCGTCTTTCAGTTGGCCTCGCTGACCGATGCCCACTGGCATATGTCGGGAGAAGTCATCCTGATGACGCTGCTCGGCGGCGTGGGCACACTGTTCGGGCCGGTGGTCGGTGCCGGCCTGGTGGTAAGCCTGCAGCACATGCTGGCGCAGTCGCCGCTGGGTAACTGGATCAACGTTATCCTGGGTCTGATCTTCGTCATCTGCGTGCTCAGCTTCCGTAGCGGTATCGTCGGTGAGATTACCAAGCTGTATCGCAAGAACTTCAAGTAGTGCAGCGAGATGGGACTTGTCATGCCATCGGGCGCCTCAAGGGGCGCCCGATGGCATTTTAGAGCGCAATATGCACCGTCCGTCAGAGGACACCTTTGGCCTTGGCTGTATGAATGGCAATGGCATCCATGAGGGGCGGTGAGAGGCAGTCGTAGGGTGGCAGGCCCAGGTCTGCGAGACGGGCGCGCACGTCGCTCATCTTCTCCGGGTCGGCGCCCGACTCGATGATGGACGAGACGAAGGCCGCAAACTCCGGGGCCGCCCAGCCCGAGTCATCGGAGAGTTCGGTGTGAATGAAGTCCAGTCCGTGGAAGGGGTGGCCGGTGTTCTCGATGCGGCCGTACATGTGTACGCCACAGCCCCTGCAGGCATGGCGCTGGATAGCGGCGGAGGAATCGACCACGTCGAGCTTTTCCTCATGGGCGGTGACACTGACGCTGTCGCGGGGTACCACGGCCACCATCGAGAAGGTGGCGCCGGTAGGTTTCCAGCACTTGGTACAGCCGCAGACGTGGTTGTGGGCGCACTGCGCCTTGACGGCGACTTCGACCCTGTCGCTGTCGCAGTGACAGTGCAAGGTGCCGCCGGCGAAGGCGTCACTGCCGGCTCTGACGCCGTTGTCCACGGCGGGATGGATGGTCGGGTTCATGGTCGTTGTTTCCTGGGTAGCGGCTGCTGAGGTGGAGGCCGGTGCGGCGTTCGCTGACCGGCCGTGGCTTGGTTGCTGTGCCGTGGAGGCGTGAAGTCTTGCGGGGGGTGCCGCTCCCTGCCCTCCAAACCAGCGCTTCAGAGTGTCCATCAGGCTCATTGGCATGCACTCCCTTCCTGTTCTTGTCGTCATGGCATTGGTCCGGGCGCGTGTTGCATGCGTGGCCCCGGGCGTCTGATATTTGCGTGGCCGGCCCCAGACGCGTGTTATTCGCGTGGCTCTGGACGCGTGTTAATAGCGAAGCACCGTACGAATGCTCTTGCCCGCATGCAGCAGATCGAAGGCCTCGTTGATCTGCTCGAACGGCAAGTCGTGGGTGATGAACTCGTCGATCTTGATCTCGCCGTCCATGTAGCGCTGCACGTAGCCCGGCAGTTCGCTGCGCCCCTTCACCCCACCGAAGGCCGAACCGCGCCATACCCGTCCCGTCACCAGCTGGAACGGCCGCGTCGAGATCTCCTCGCCGGCCCCGGCCACGCCGATGATCACCGACTCGCCCCAGCCCTTGTGACAGCACTCCAGCGCCTGGCGCATCACGTTGACGTTGCCGATGCACTCGAAGGAGTAATCGACTCCGCCGTCGGTCAGGTCGACGATCACCTGCTGGATCGGATCGCTGTGCTCCTTGGGATTGACGAAGTCGGTGGCACCGAACTGGCGCGCCAGCTCGAACTTGTCCGGGTTGACGTCGATGGCGATGATGCGGCTGGCCTTGGCCATCTGCGCCCCCTGGATCACCGCCAGACCGATGGCACCGAGGCCGAACACGGCAACGGTGGAGCCCGGCTCCACCTTGGCGGTGTTGAGCACCGCGCCGATGCCGGTGGTCACGCCGCAGCCGAGCAGGCAGATCTTGTCCAGCGGCGCCTCCTGGGACACCTTGGCCAGCGACACCTCGGGCAGCACGGTGTACTCGCTGAAGGTGGAGCAGCCCATGTAGTGGTGCAGCATCTTGCCATCCAGCGAGAAGCGCGAGGTGCCGTCGGGCATCAGCCCCTGGCCCTGGGTGGCGCGCACCGCCTGGCACAGGTTGGTCTTGCCGGAAAGGCAGAACTTGCACTTGCCGCACTCGGCGGTATAGAGGGGAATGACATGATCGCCGGGCTTGAGGCTGGTGACGCCGGGGCCGACTTCCTCGACGACCCCGGCACCCTCATGGCCCAGCACCGAGGGGAAGAGGCCTTCGGGGTCGGCGCCGGAGAGGGTGAAGGCGTCGGTATGGCAGACGCTGGTGGCAGCGATACGCACCAGTACCTCGCCGGCCTTGGGTCCCTCGACGTCGATCTCGACCAGCTCCAGCGGCTTGCCGGCGGCTATGGCGATGGCAGCGCGTGATTTCATAAGGATTCCTCCCGCCTTGTTGTTCTTGTCGGGTTGTCATTGCATGCCGAGCGTATGGGCAGGGTCAGACGGTGCTGATGACAGTCTAGGTGAGCCCCGGTGACATGATTGTGTTGCAGAGGCATAAGTGCGTTGCACACCGGCAACATTGCATGGCAGGGGCCGGGGGACCCTACCGGGGGGAGTGAAGCCACCAGCGGCGCGGGAGGCCGGCCAGGACCAGCGCGTCGGCGAGGGCGGCGAGATCGCTGGCTGCGAGCGAAGCCAGCACCGACTGTTCCTCCTCCCAGGGTGGCGGTCGCCAGAAAGCGTTTCCCGAATCAATGCCTTCCGCCGCCCGCTGGCGAAGCGCGTGCCAGGTACGCTGGATGCCTTCAAGGCGGCTTTCGGGCCTTCTCTGACTGGCGGCCAGACGGACGAGCCGCTGACGGAACTCGGTGGTTTCCAGGCAAGCGAGCGATACCCCCTGTTCCTGGAGGAAGTCCTCAATGGCCAGGCGAACGGTTTCCACCGAAGCGTGGGGAGACTGCACCACGTAGCCGAGCCGCGGCCCGCCGGCGGCCTCGCGGTAGCGTACCGCGGCCACATAGCCGAATCCGTGACGCTGTCTCATCGCATGCTGGAAGGCGGCGTCATGGCACTGCGCCATCAACTGCAGCAGGAAACGGCTGCGTGGGGTGTCGTCATGGCCGGCGACTTCCAGCATCGCTGCCTGGTCCGCGCCCTGGGGCGTGAGCCAGACGGTTTTCCATTCGCCTGTCTCGGGCGGGGTGGCGTGCGGTGGTGGCGTATTCGGCAGCAGGTCGGCGAAACGGTGGGCGTGCTGTCTTGCCGTTTCGGCATCGAGGCTCCCCCCGGCCCAGCACAGCAGGGTAGGCACAGGTTCGGCGATACCGGTGCGAGGCGCAGGGCGGGGAATGCGGGGGGCGGGGCATGATTCCAGTTCGCACAGCAGACGCTGGGCGATCAGCCCCTCCGCTGGCTGGACCGCTCCCGGTGGGGCGTCTCGCCGGGCCGCCAGCCAGTACTTCGCGGCCTGCTCCACGAGGGAGGGGAGCCGGCCGGGTTCGCCCGAAGCCAGCAGCCAGTCTCCCCGAAGGTCGCTGCCGGTCAGCAGGGTCAGGCCATGCGCCTCGGCGGCCTGGCGCAGTGGCAGGCAGTGGCGTTGCCATTGGGCGAGTCGGGCCCGGTGCCCTGTGGACTCCGTGGGCCAGCCCAGGCACCAGCTTGCTTCGGGCTCCTCACTGTCCGGCCATGGCAGCGGGCCCCACCAGAGAGCGAGACGCTTGTCATGGTGCAAACGTCCCGCCACGTCGGTATCCGAGCCAGCCTCAGGCGGGGGCTCGAACGCGATCCGGGGCGCGGGGGACGGGGGTAGGGCGGATACCTGGGTAGTATCTGGCGAAGACAGCATCCGATAGTGCGTGCCCGTCTCCTCGAGGATTTCCCAGGCAGGGTCCGAAAGGCTTTCCTGCGACGGGCAGTGCCAGAGCCATCGGCACTGTCCGGGCGTCAACCAGGCGGCGAGGGCGGTGCGGGAGGCCATGGCATCAACCGCCTCGTGGTGCCTTGCTTGCGAGACAACTCGCTGTGCCTGGCGCCTGGGCCAGGCGTCGAGATCGCCCGTGGCCCGGGGAGGGGGTGGCATGGGCTGTTGCAGTGCACGCTCCAGGCTCACATGGCAGGTGGCAAGCAGGGTCGAGAGAGGGGGGCTATCGCCGTGGCGAGGCTGCAACTCAGAGAAGCCGAGTCGAATGCCGAGGGCGTGCCCGGTTCCCGGTGTCGATAGCGAAACATCGAGTGTTTCGAGACCGAACGCCGATCGCAGGGTGGCGGCCAAGGCGCCATCGGCCAGTCGTGCCACCAGGGCGTCGAGCCACTCGGCATGCGCCCTGGCCAGGTTGCCGGGCAGCGGCCAGAACAGCTCCAGGGTCGCGGCGGGGGAGCCGACGATGGTTTCCGGCGGGCACCAGGCGATGCCACCCGGCTCACCCCAGCGACTGACCTGGGCCTCGCTCGCACCGGGGCTTGGCGAGGCGGCGGATGCACCCAGCTCATGGCCATGGTGCGTCAGCAGTTCAAGCTGGGCCTCGAGCGGCAGGGGGCCGAGCATTACCAGGGCCATGCGTGCGGGACGGTAGTGCCGCCGGTGGAAGTCCTGCAAGTGACTCACCAGTCGCTCGGGATCCTGTCCCAGCGTGTCGCGGTTGCCGGCATGGCAGGCCCGGGCCGGATGCCCGGGTCGACAGAGCCGCCCCAGGGCGGCCAGGCGATGCAGTGCAGGGTCGGCCAGCCGGGCGCGGTATTCGGCATCGAGCACGCCGACTTCGTGGGCGATACGTTCGGGCAGCAGCAGGGGACGACCCAGGAGGTCGACCAGGCGGGCAAGCCCTTCTTCGGCGGCCTCCGGTGGCAGGTGCAGGTGAATGTCGGTGGTGGCCTCGCCGGTAGAGGCGTTATAGCGACCGCCCAGGTGGCCGACCCACCGGCTGAGCTCGCTTACGCCGGGAAAGCCGCCAGACCCGAGAAAGAGCGCATGTTCGAGCAGGTGGGCCAGGCCACGATAGGCCATTGGCTCGTCCAGGTAGCCGGCGCCCACAGCGCCGACAAGCCGTAGTCGTCGGGCGTCGGGTACTTCCGCTGCCAGCACGTGCAGGCCGTTGGCCAGGCGCACGCTCTGCAGTCGGCTACCCGATGGCAACCCCTCGCGCCGTGCCGCATCGATTGTCTCGGTGGACGTCGATGCGCTCATGCCCGGCAGAAGATCCGCGACTCATGGACGTTGCGCAGCGTCAGCTCCTCCAGTGTGCGGCTGTCGTCGGCCGCTTCACGACGTGCCGCTTCGACCAGGTGATGATCCGGCGAGAGGTCGCAGACCGGATCGGTGGCCGCCGGGTCCCCGGTGAGCAGGTAGGCCTGGCAGCGGCAGCCGCCCACGTCCCGGTGACGCTCGTCGCAGCTGCGGCAGGGCTCCTTCATCCAGCCATCGCCGCGGTAGCGATTGAACGGTTCGCTGTCGTACCAGATCTCCTTCAGCGGCCGCTCGCGGACCGTAGGAAAGCGCATCGGCAGCATGCGGGCGCTGTGGCAGGGCAGCACCGCGCCGTCCGGCGCCACGGTCATGAAGATCGACCCCCACCCCCCCATGCAGGCCTTGGGGCGTTCGGCGTAATAGTCGGGTACCACGAACAGCAGGCGCATGTCGCGGCCCTGATTCGCCAGTTTCTCTCGCCAGCGTTGGGTGGTGGCCTCGGCGGCCTCAAGCTGGGCGAGGCTTGGCAGCAGCCCCGCACGGTTGAGGTGCGCCCAGCCGTAAAGCTGGCAGTTGGCGAGCTCCACGGCATCGGCCCCCAGGTCGTCGCACAGGGCAATGATGTCGTCGAGCTGGTCGATATTGTGGCGGTGGAGCACCACGTTGAGCACCATCGGGTAGCCGGCAGCCTTGACCGCCCGGGCCATGGCCAGCTTCTTCTCATGGGCCTTGCGCGACCCGGCCACCGCAGCGGCGACATCGGGGTCGGAGGCCTGCAGGCTGATCTGGATATGATCGAGACCGGCCTCGCGCAGGGCCAGGATGCGTGCTTCGTCGAGCCCCAGTGCAGAGGTGATCAGGTTGGTGTAGAAGCCGAGTCGACGGGCCTCGGCCACCAGTATCTCGAGATCCTGTCGCACCAGTGGCTCACCGCCGGAGAACCCCATCTGCACCGAACCCATGGCCCGGGCCTGGGTCAGTACATCGACCCATTCATCGGTGGTGAGTTCTTCCTTGGCGTTGGCGAAGTCCAGCGGGTTGGAGCAGTAGGCGCACTGCAGCGGGCAGCGATAGGTCAGCTCGGCGAGTAGCCACAGCGGAGCCCCGGTGTGACCGTTCAGCGGCTGGTTCGCGGCAGCGGTGTCGGTATGGTCAGTCATGGTGGATCCAGCCTTGTCGAGCTGCATCGAGCAGGAACTCATGCACGTCCTGCTCGACCTCCGTGGCGGGGGCATCGGGAAATGTCGCCTGCAGGGTTGCCACCACGGTATCCACGTCGCGCTGGCCGTCCAGCGTGGCGAGTATGGCACCGGCGCTGTCGTTGAGCTGCACCATGCCCTCGGGATAGAGCAGCACATGGCGACCCTGGGCTTCCTCCCACTGCAGGCGCCAGCCGGGACGCAGGCGATAAACGGAGCTTCCTTTCATGCCGGTGTCAGCGGTAGTGGTGGTCATGGTCATGTCAGCCCCCGGTGATAGACGCGTTTGTCGGTAACACTATGGTAGGGCGGCCTTCCTAGCTGGTAGGCCATGCTCATGGCATCGAGCATCGACCACAGCACGTCAAGCTTGAATTGCAGTATCTCCAGGGCGCGTTCCTGTGTCTGCCGGGTGGTGCAGACCGCCAGCGCCACCTCCAGGCCATGCTCCACGTCCCGCCGTGCCTCCGTCAGCCGCTTGCGGAAATAGCCGTAGCCCGCCTCGTCGATCCAGGGGTAGTGGGCCGGCCAGGTGGCCAGGCGGCTGCGGTGGGCTTCCGGGGCGAACAGCTCCGTCAGCGAGGAGATCGCCGCCTCGCGCCAGTCGGCCCGGCGCACGAAGTTGACGTAGGCATCCACGGCGAAGCGTACGCCTGGCAGCACGTGCTCCTGGGACCAGAGTTCGTCCCGGCTCAGGCCCACTGCTTCGCCCAGCGTCAGCCAGGCCTCGATGCCACCGCCATCTGCGTCATATCCATCATGGTCGAGCAGGCGCTGTATCCAGCGACGCCGGGTGGCGGCATCGGGGCAATTGGCCAGCAGGGCGGCATCTTTCTGAGGGATGTTGACCTGATAATAGAACCGGTTGGCTACCCAGCCGCGAATCTGCTCCGGCGTGGCGCGTCCTGCGGCCATGTCGACCTGATAGGGGTGGTGAATATGATAGTAGGCGCCCTTTTCCAGCAGGGCCTCGCGGAAAGCCTCCGACGACAGGGCGGGAGCATCGGTCTCGGCCGCCGAATCGGTGAAGGGCGAAGCGATCGATGTCATGGCGTTGCGTCCTTGTGTCGAATACGTTCTTGACCGTTATCTTGTGACGTCCGTCGTTCTTGCGGGTTCATATCTCCAGACGCATACCGTCGAAGGCGACCTCGATTCCGGCCTCGTCCAGCGAGGCTCGCTCGGGCGAACGCTCGTCGAGAATGGGGTTGGTATTGTTGATATGGATCAGCACCCGGCGGGTGGTTTGCGGCAGGGTGGACAGCTCGGACAACAGCCCCTGCTTCCCATCCAGCGCCAGGTGGCCCATGTCACGGCCGGTTGCCTGGCCGACCTCGGCGCGAATGAGCTCATCATCCTGCCACAGGGTGCCGTCGACCAGCACGCAGTCGGCACGCCCGAGAAAACCACGCACCCGGTCGTCCAGCTCACCGAGTCCTGGCGCGTAGAAGAGCTGCGTGCCGCGGCGTCGGTCCGTTATCAGCAGGCCGATATTGTCGCCCGGGGTCGGCGCGCCGCGGCGCGGCGAGTAGGGCGGGGCGTTACTGGTCAGGGCCACGGCCGTGAAGGTCAGCCCAGGGCAGTCGGGCACTTCGAACTCAGCTTCCAGGCGGTCGTCATCGATGCCGATGGGCCGCCAGTTCAGTCCTCCCTGCCAGTGTTCCAGCATGCGGAACAGGGGGAAGCCTTCGCTCAGGTCCTGATGCACGTTGGGCGTGCACCAGACATCGAAGGGACAGCCTTCGCGCAGCGACAGCAGGCCGGTGGCATGATCGATCTGTCCGTCCACCAGCAGGACGCCGGTGATGCCGGAGTCGCGAGGGACCTTCCTCGGGTGCAGCTCGGGGTTGTTGGAGAGCTGGGCACGAATATCCGGCGAGGCGTTGCACAGCAGCCAGCGTTCGCCATCGCTGCTGAGAGCGATCGACGACTGAGTGCGCGGCGTGGCCTCGACACTGCCATCTCGAACGCCACGGCACAGCCGACAGTTGCAGTTCCATTGGGGGAAGCCTCCGCCTGCTGCGGCGCCCAGTATCAGTACATGCATCTCGATCTCCTGCATCGCGCGACAATCATCGTGCAACAACCATGGCGCTACAACAAAAGGCCGATGCCCCACCGGGGAGCATCAGCCAGACAGGTCCTGCATCAATGGGGAATTCAACAATAGGGAGTTCAGCGGTTGGAGATATACAGCGTGACCTCGAAGCCCAGACGCAGGTCGGTATAAGTTGGCTTGGTCCACATAAACGATTCTCCATGGATTGGTGGGTGTCAGACGTACATTACTAGTTAAGCAGCTGTTGGGCGTTCTACCTTTCGACCAAGGTCTAGCCTCCTTGAAAAACCCCGTCATGGACGCCTGCGATTTCCCGTTTCGGTTGAAGAAACCAGGCTACAGCAGGGGTGACAGCCGATTGTTGCCTGAAGGAAATAGTCTTTTGACTGTGGGCAGCGTGTAATTCACAACGGAACTGGTCGGCGTTACTGGAAGTTGTGCTAGACCTTTTTAGTGTCAATGACTGAAACGAGACAAGCGTCAAAACAACCACAACGAGATGTGCTGTTTCCCCAGGCACACTTTTCAGGATGACGGAGATAACGCCATGCTTCGGGAGATCGGTTATGCAATGACGGCCACCGGGTTGATGGCCGCTTCGATGGCTTACGCCAACGAAAATCAGCTCGAACTCCAGCAGAATCCGGAATATTGGGCCACTCAGCTGGGTAACTATCAAGGCAACCGATTCAGTGAACTGGATCAAATCAACCGTGACAATGTCAATGAACTGCGCTCGGTCTGGCAGTTCTCCACCGGCGTGCTGCGCGGGCACGAAGGTGGCCCACTCTATGTCGGCGACGGGCGCCTCTATATCCACACTCCCTTCCCAAACAAGGTATTCGCGCTAGATCTGGAAGACGAAGGACGCGTGGTCTGGAGCTACGAGCCGGATCAGGACTCACGGGTAATCCCGGTCATGTGCTGCGATACCGTCAACCGCGGGCTGGCCTATGCCGATGGGCGCCTGTTCCTCGGCCAGGCCGACAATACGCTGATCGCCTTGGACGCCGAGAGCGGCGATCTGCTGTGGGATGTGAGCAACGGTGACCACACCATTGGTGAATCCAATACCATGTCGCCGCTGGTGGTACATGACAAGGTGATCGTAGGTATCAGTGGTGGCGAATACGGTATCCGCGGTCACATGACCGCCTACAACGTTGAGACCGGCGAGCAGGTGTGGCGCGGCTACTCAACGGGGCCGGATGACGAGGTGCTGATCGACCCCGAGACCACCCTAATGATGGGCGAGCCTGTCGGGGAAGCCGATTTGGGCGTCTCCACCTGGCCCGAGGGCGAGTGGGAGCGCGGTGGCGGTGCACCCTGGGGCTGGGTCACCTACGACCCCGATCTCGACCTGATCTACTACGGCACCGGCAACCCCGGTACCTGGAACCCTGAGCAGCGCGCCGTGGATGGTGAGCCGGCGGACAACAAGTGGGCCATCACAGTGTTCGCTCGTGATCCCAACAATGGTGAGGTCAAGTGGGTCTACCAGAAGGTGCCCTTCGACGAGTGGGACTACGATGGCGTCAACGAGAATCAACTGATCGACGTCGAATTCGAGGGCGAACAGCGCAAGGGGCTGGCGATCATCGATCGCACCGGCTTCGGGATGTTGCTGGATCGTGAAAATGGCGAGTTACTGGTTGCGGAAAAATTTGCCCCCGAAACCAACTGGGCCGATAGCTACGACATGGAAACCGGGCGACCCAACGTCAACGAGGAGTACAGCACCTTCCGCCAGGGGGTGGACGTCAATACCACTGACATCTGCCCCACCGCCATGGGCGCGAAGAACATGCAGCCGAGTGCCTATTCGCCGCGTACTGGTCTGATTTATGCGGGCATCAACCGGATCTGCATGAACTACGAACCCTATGAAACCGAATATGTAGCCGGCCAACCCTACGTGGGCGCCACCCTGACCATGATGCCCGCCCCTTCCGAAAACGGTGGCATGGAAGGTCGCATGGGCAGCTTCATCGCCTGGGATCCGGTTGCCGGCGAAACCGTATGGGAAGTCGACGAGCGCTTCGCCGTATGGAGTGGAGCGCTGGCAACAGCTGGTGACCTGGCCTTCTACGGCACGCTGGAGGGCCACGTGAAGGCGGTCGATATCGAGAATGGTGAAGAGCTGTGGCGCTTCAAGACCCCCTCGGGAATCATCGGCAACGTCAATACCTTCCAGCATGAGGGCAAGCAGTACGTGGCCGTGCTCTCAGGGGTCGGGGGCTGGGCGGGTATCGGCCTGGCGGCAGGTCTCGAGGACCCCGAAGAGGGTCTGGGTGCAGTGGGCGTATTCTCCGCGCTGGGTGACTACACCAAGCTCGGCGGTGTGCTGACGGTCTTTGCTCTGCCGGACTGAGTCCTTCATCAGTATAAAAGGTGGGCACGGGTTTCACACCCGTGCCCTATACCAGCTCACTGCAGGAGCGAGCCGTGCGCCAAGGCGAGGAACTCCTGTGGCACCCAGAAGGAAACGCTGCATGCCGCTATTGGTACGTACCCGTTTTACTTTTTCCATATTCGCCGCCCTGGTGCTTGGGCTGTCCCAACCTGCCCTGGCCGATGAGCATCGCGTCGAGGGTGAGGGAATGGGTGCCTTCGTCGTCGAAGATGGCAATGTGGACCCCGACACCTACGAAGGTTATCTCGTCTACACTCGAGCCTGTATGGCCTGTCACGGTCCCGATGGCCTGGGCTCCTCCTTCGCCCCCAACCTCGTTCGTGCCGTAGAGCGCCGCGGCTGGGAGAACTTCGCCGGTACCATTGCTTCTGGACGTGAGGTTCAGCCGGGCCAGGTAATGCCTTCCTTTGCCGATGACCCCTATGTGATGGGGAATATTCCCAACCTTTTCAGCTACCTGCGTGCGCGTGGTGAGGGAGGGTTGGGGCGCGGTCGGCCGCAGATCATTGAATCGATGCTGGAGGAGGACGAGCCGGAGGAGGTTGAGCAGGAGAACCTGGACGACGAGCCAGGAGACCCAAAGCAGGAAAAGCCCGAGATGGATACCGGCGAAGAGAAGAACAGTGACGAGGTCAAGGAGTGACCCAGTGGCCCATCACGCTTGAGAGGGAGGGCAAATGAGAAGCGCCATTGGATTCCTGTTGCTATCGGTTTCGCTGGCCTTGGGTGTCGGGTCCGCAGTGGCGGATCTGCCGGAACGTCAGGACCGCGAGGCTTTGAGGGTATGCATGGACGGCAACAATATGCCGTTCAGTAACGAAGCCGGGGATGGTTTCGAGAACCGTATCGCCGAGCTGATGGCCGAGGACATGGGCGTGCCACTCGCCTATGTCTGGGCGCCTCAGGTCATGGGCTTCGTGCGCAATACCCTTGAATTGCGCGTCTGCGATGTGATCATCGGCGCCGTTGCCGGCTACGAATTCGTGCAGAACACCAACGAATATTACCGTTCCGTCTATACCCTGGTGGTGCCGGCAGCGTCAGGGATTGAAGCGACCAGCCTGGAGGACCCCTCGCTGCAGGGCCTGCGTATCGGTGTGGTGGCTGAAACCCCACCGATGGTGGCACTGCGTGGTACCGGGGCCGTAGTGGTGGGATATCCGCTGATGGTGGATACCCGGGTCCGTGCACCAGTGCGTGATGCCGTCGAGGATGTGGCCGCCGGCAACACCGACGGGGCCGTGCTGTGGGGTCCGTTGGCCGGCCACTACGCCTCTCTCCAGAATCCGCCACTGCGTGTCCTGCCCCTGGTCGACGATACTTCGGGTGCTCGACTGGATTATCGCATCACCATGGGCATCCGCCGCGGCGAGCCTCACTGGAAGGATTGGATCAACGACTTCATCGACCGTCATCAGGAGGAGATCCACGCCATTCTGAGAGAATATCGGGTGCCGCTGCTCGATCGCCGTGGCCAGTTGATCGTGCCGGACAATGAGGGGACCTCATGAGGCGCCTGGCCGCGATGCCGTTTTGCTCTACTCTCCTGGTTCTGGGCTTTGGCGCGGTCATGGCATTGGGCAGTGTGGCCCATGTCCAGGCACAGCGGGCGGCAGCAGGACCCCCCGACTGGCCCTGTGTCCAGCGGCTTATCCCCGACATGGCCTGGGGTACCATCTGGGCCGGCCCTCCGCTGGACGAGCTGGAACGGCAGTGGTGGGACGATGAGGAAATCGGCCGTGTGGTGCGTTTCGCCACTGCGCGGGCAACCCCCGAAGGCGAAGCTCTGGATCGAGTTCGCGACTTCGTCGCCGCGGTGGACGAGGACGAGGCCGAAGAGCGTCTCACGCTGCTGTTCTCCGGCCTCTTCGAACTCACCAACCGCGAGCGGCGGCGCACCATCGACAGCATACGGCGCGCCTCCCGCGCCCAGGTGGCCCGTCTCGATGTCATTTCCGGCATGGTCGACGAGCTGGAGAAGAAACGCAGCGGGGAGGGTACAGACGAGGCGGAAATCGAACGCCTTGCAGAAGGCCTGTTCTGGGAGCAGCGCACCTTCCAGATGCGGCAGCAGGCGCTGCCGGCCATGTGCGAACAACCCTACCTGCTGGAGGAAAAGCTCAGCCGTATGACGCGGGTGATCATGGAGCGCCTGCCCTGAGCACGATGAAACATTGTCAGCAAGATGATAACAACAGTGGCAGCGTGACTGCCTGAGGAGCATTCATGAGAACCTTACCCCGGTGCCTTCGCTGGCTGGCGATGGGGGGCATCGCCGCTGGCCTGGGCTGGTCGCCCCTGGTGTTGGCCGAGACGCCGGCAACCATCGTCGTGGGGTATCTGGGCATGGAGCGTCCCGACGATCAGGAGCCGCTCTCGGTACTCGACCCGGTACTCGATGACGAAGGGCTTCAGGGCGCTCGACTGGGTCTCAACGACAACAACGCCACGGCGCAGTTTCTGGGGCAGGAGTTCGTCTTGCACGAGGCGGTGGTGGCCCAGGGGGGCGACGTAGGCGAAGCGCTCGAGAGCCTGGTCGAGCAGGGCGCCGAATGGATCGTCAGCGGACTGCCCGCCGCGGCGCTCAATGAGCTGATGGCGCATCCCGCCCGCGGTGACCGGGTGGTGTTCAACGCCTGGGCGCCGGACGACGAGCTGCGCGGCGAGGCGTGCCATCCGGAGCTCTACCACTCCACGCCGAGCCGGCGCATGCTGGCCGATGCGCTGGCTCAGTTCCTCGGCTTCAAGCAGTGGGACCGCTGGGCGCTGGTCTACGGCAATACCGACGAGGATCGCATCCTGGCCGACGTGCTGCGCGCCTCGGCCGAGCGCTACGGGCATCGCATCGTGGGAGACAGAATGTGGCCCCACGATCCCATGGCGCGTCGCGCCGAGGGGGGCTTTCACGCCATTCAGCGCGAGATTCCCGTTTTCATGCAGGATCTGCCCGAACACGACGTACTGGTGATCGCCGACGAAACCGACTATTTCGGCGAGTACTTTCCCTTCCAGACCTGGGCCCCGCGCCCGGTGGTCGGCACCCAGGGGTTGATGGCCACGCCCTGGCATCGGGCTCACGAGTCGTGGGGCGCGGTGCAGCTGCAGCGGCGCTTCGAAAAGCTTGCCGACCGCTGGATGACGCCGCGGGACTTCGGCGCCTGGCTGGCGCTGCGCTCGCTGGGCGAGGCGGCGGCACGTACCGGCTCCGTGGAGCGCGAGACGGTCCTCGACTACATGCTCAGCGACGAGTTCGAACTCGCCGGCTACCTGGGCTTCCCGGTCAGCTATCGCACCTGGAACCATCAGCTGCGCCAACCCATCCTGATCACCGGGCCGCGCATGGTGGCATCGGTGTCGCCGCAGGAGGGCTATCTGCATCCACGCACGCCGCTCGATGCACTCGGCGCCGACGAGGGGGAATCACAATGTCGCTTCTGAACCGCATCTACTCACCCGGGCTGCTCGGGCTGGCGCTGGGGGCACTGGCGCTGCTGCCATTGAGCGCGCAGGCGGAGCGTATCTTCGTCTCCAACGAGAAGGACAACACCATCTCGGTCATCGACGGGGCGAGCCTCGAGGTGGTGGAAACCATCAGCGTCGGGCGGCGGCCACGGTCGATGGCCTTCAGCAGCGACGGCAGCGAGCTGTTCGTGGCGGTGGGCGACGACGAGGCCATCGACATGATCGATCTGGAGACGCTGCAGGTGGTCCGCAGCCAGGCGTCGGGCGACGATCCGGAGGTGATCCGCGTCGACCCCAACCGGCCCTACATCTACGTTTCCAACGAGGACGACAACATCGTCTCGGTGCTCGACTACGAGCGGCGTACGCTGGTCACCGAGATCCCGGTGGGGGTCGAGCCGGAAGGGCTGGGCATCAGCCCTGACGGCCGCTGGCTGGTCTCCACTACCGAGACATCCAACATGGCGCACATCATCGATACCGAGACCATGGAAACGGTCCATCACCGCTTGGTAGGTGCCCGGCCTCGCCACGCCGAGTTCACTCACGACGGTCGTGAAGCCTGGGTCTCGGCGGAGATCGCCGGCACCGTGTCGATTCTCGACATGCAGGAGACTTTCGACATCGAGCACGTGATCCGCTTCGACGTGCCGGGCGTGCCCCGGGAAACCGTGCAGGCGGTGGGGGTGGCGCTGACCTCCGACGGTCGCTATGGCTTCGTCGCCCTGGGGCCCTCCAACCGGGTGGCGGTGGTCGACCAGCAGACCTACGAGGTACTCGACTACATCCTGGTCGGGCAGCGGGTGTGGCATCTGGCGCTCAACGGTGACGAGAGCCGGCTCTACACCACCAACGGGGTCAGCGGCGACGTCACCATGATCGAGGTGGATAGCCTGCGGGCGGTGCGTTCGATCCCGGTGGGGCGCTTCCCCTGGGGTGTGATCGTCGAACCGTGAGTGAGGCCAACGACGCGGCCGGGGCGGAGGCCCTCGCCCTGGAAATCCTCGAGCTGAGCTTCACCTACACTGGCAGGCCGGCGCTCGACGACGTCTCCCTGGCCATCAAGGCCGGGGAGTTCGTCGTGCTGCTCGGACCCAACGGCGCCGGCAAGACCACGCTGTTCTCGCTGATCACCCGGCTGCACGACCGCCGCCGGGGCGAGATTCGCATCGGCGGCTTCGACGTGCGCCGCCAGGCGGTGCAGGCCCACGCCCGCATCGGCGCGGTGTTTCAGCAGCCGACCCTGGATCTCGACCTCAGCGTGATGCAGAACCTGGCCTACCACGGTGCCCTGCATGGCATGTCGCCACGCGCGGCGAAGGCACGCGCGCTGACTCAGCTCCAGCGGGTGGGACTGGCCGACCAGCGGCGCACCCGCGTGCGCAGCCTCTCCGGCGGCCAGCGGCGGCGGGTGGAGATCGCCCGGGGGTTGATGCACGAACCGCGCTTGCTGCTGCTCGACGAGCCCACCGTGGGGCTCGACATCGCCTCACGACGCGATCTCGTCACCCACGCTCACCGGCTGTGCGCCGAGGCCGGCGTGGCGGTGCTGTGGGCCACCCACCTGATCGACGAGGTACGCCCCGGCGACCGGGTCGCGGTACTGCACCACGGGCGGCTGCTGGCCGACGAGCACAGCGAGACGCTGACCGCCCGCCTCGGTGTCGAGACGCTGGGTGAGGCCTTCGACCGCCTCGTCGGGGATGAGGAGACCGCATGCGAGTGATGCCCTGGCTGCACTGTCTGCGCGGCGTGGTGGGCCGCGAGCTGCTGCGCTTTCTGCACCAGCGCAGCCGCTTTCTCGCCGCGCTGGTGCGGCCGCTGGTATGGCTGTTCGTGTTCGCCGCCGGCTTTCGCATGGCGCTGGGTGTGGCCATGACCGAGCCCTACCAGACCTACATCCTCTACGAGGTGTACATCGTCCCCGGGCTGGTGGGCATGATCCAGCTGTTCAACGGCATGCAGAGCTCGCTCTCCATGGTCTACGACCGCGAGATGGGCAGCATGCGGGTGCTGCTGGTCAGCCCCTTTCCGCGCTGGTATCTGCTGGTGTGCAAGCTGCTGGCCAGCACCCTGGTGTCGGTGGTGCAGGTCTATGTCTTTCTGGCCATCGCCTGGGTCTACGGCATCCAGGCCCCGGCGATGGGCTATCTCTACCTGCTGCCGGCGCTGCTGGTGACCGGTTTCATGGTCGGCGCGCTGGGGCTGCTGCTCTCGTCATTCATCCGCCAGTTGGAGAACTTCGCCGGGGTGATGAACTTCGTCATCTTCCCGATGTTCTTTCTCTCCTCGGCGCTCTATCCGCTGTGGCGCATCCGCGAGGGCAGCTATCTGGTCTATCAGATCGCTGCGCTCAACCCCTTCACCCACGCCGTGGAGATGATCCGCTTCGCCATGTACGAGCGCTTCAACGCCGATGCGGTGCTGATCAGCGTGGCGGTGGCGGTGGTGCTGCTGGTGCTGGCGATTGTGGGGTATAACCCGTCCCGCGGCATGATGGCGCGCAAGGGCGGCTGAAGCCCACGCCACGCGGCCTGTCGCGTCGAGTCAGGGAGTGTCCTGGCTCTCCTGGTTCTGGCTTTCCAGGCTGCGGTACTCCAGGTAGTCGATGATGCGCCGGCGGGTGCGTTCGTCGAGCTCCCACAGCACCATGCGATTGCCGGGCAGGAGGGCCTCGGGCCCGGCAAGGAAGGCGTCGAGGGTGTCGCGGTTCCAAACCAGATCGGCCTGCTCGAGCGCCGGCGAGTAGTCGAACTCCTCGATGCTGCCCGCCGGGCGCCCGATCAGGTCGTGCAGGCTGGGACCGGCCAGGTGGCGGCCGGGTTCGATGCTGTGACAACCGACACACTGAGCGCGGAACAGCCGCTCGCCCTCGGCGTGTTCGGTGGCGTTGGCCGCAAGCGGGGCGAGCAGCAGCGTAGCGAGGGCCAGACCGAGACGGCCGCTTCGAGCACGGGGCCTGTGCATCAGAAGCAGCGCAGGTTGGCGTCGGCCTGAGCCTGGTTGAGTGCCTGCACCTGATCCTGCATGCCGCGCTCGGTGCGGAACAGCACGCCGAGTTCGCCACGCTGGTCTTGCATGCTCATGACCGTGTCGACCTGCTCGTAGGTTTCGTAGGGCAGATGCTCGGCGATCACGTCGATGCTGCATGAGCATTTCTGCATGGTCAGGTAGCTGTTGCCGTTGGCGGCCATGCAGCCCAGCACATAGTCGACACGCGCCTCGGTGGGGTAATCGTTGGCCAGGACATCGACGGCAACGAGCAGTGTCAGAGCGAGTGTCGCCATGGTGGCAGCCAACATAGGGCGACGGGGGACAGTGTTGTTATTCATCGATGACCTCAAATATGACCTCAAGCTCAAAGACCTCGAACGGGAAAGCCGCGAAAGGGGAGGTCGGCCACTAGAAGCTGACTACCTAAAGCTATGGCACTTTTCCCCTTTTTGCCAACTCGATGGGGCGCTTGTGCCGTAAATGTCAGCCCTGCAATGGCAGCCCCCGAGGACGATGTTCAATGAGAGCGAGATCGGCGTACCGGCAGCTGCTCTTCGATATGCGCGACGAGATAGTCGATGAACAGTCGTACCTTGGGGGAACGGTGACGATGACGTGGATAGACGGCCCAGACCGCCGTATCGTCGTGCTGGTAGGGCTCCAGTACCGAGATCAGTTCGCCGCTGGCCAGGTAGGAGTCGACGTAGTAATCGGGCAGTTGGGCTAGCCCCAGCCCCTTCAGGGCAGCATCGAGCAGGGCTGGCCCCGAATTGGCTTCCCAGGCGCCTTCGACACGCACCTCTCGACGCACACCATCGACATCGAAGCGCCAATGATCGCGTGAGCCGACCAGACAGCTGTGGCTGGCGAGCTCCGACAGGGTATGGGGCTGGGGAATGCGGGTGAAGTAATCCGGCGAACCGACTACATATTCGTGCCGTTCGCAGAGTCGCCTGGCGATCAAGGTCGAGTCCTTGAGCGTGCCCATGCGAATGGCAATGTCATAGCCTTCATCGATGATATCGACTTGGCGATTCGTAAAGTGCATGCGTACATGAAGCTGGGGGTGAAGTTTCAGGAAATCGTTGACCAGCGGTGCGATGAAGCGTTCGCCGAAGGTGGTCGCTGAGGTCAGCTTGAGCACGCCCCGGGGAAGTGCTTCCAGGTCGTTGATGGCCGCCTCAGCCTCGCGGAAGCCGTCGAACAAGTGACGACAATGCTCATAATAGAGAGAACCTGCGTCGGTAAGGCGAATCTGGCGAGTGGTGCGATAGAGCAGGGTGGTACCCAGTTGACTCTCCAGTTGGCTGACGAGGCGACTGACGTGAGAGTTGGAGACCTTGAGATGCTGGGCTGCGGCGGCAAAGGTTCCCAGCCGAACCACCTCGATGAAGGCTTCGATTCTATCCCAGCGTTGCATTGGGGACCTCCAGGGATTGTTGTTCATCAACAATAATGTTCTGAGTTTGATGCACTTTATCCCAAGATGCCTTGCTGCCTAGACTAATTGATGGACTTACCGCTAACGAAAGAGGTCATCTAATGAAATCACGCGCTGCCATCGCCACAGCCGCCGGCAAGCCGCTGGAGCTGGTCGAGATCGACGTCGAGGGGCCCAAGGCCGGCGAGGTACTGGTGCGTATCGCTGCCACCAGCGTCTGCCATACCGACGCCTTCACCCTCTCCGGCGCCGACCCCGAAGGCCTCTTCCCCTCGGTGCTGGGCCATGAGGGTGCCGGGGTCGTCGAGGAAGTCGGCCCCGGCGTCACCAGCCTCAAGCCCGGCGACCATGTCATTCCCCTCTATACCGCCGAGTGCGGCAAGTGCAAGTTCTGCCTTTCCGGCAAGACCAACCTGTGCCAAGCGGTGCGCGCCACCCAGGGCCAGGGGCTGATGCCCGACGGCACCTCGCGCTTCTCGCTGGATGGCAAGATGCTGCACCACTACATGGGCTGCTCCACCTTCAGCGAGTACACCGTTCTGCCCGAGGTGTCGCTGGCCAAGGTGTCCCAGGAGGCGCCGCTGGACAAGATCTGCCTGCTCGGCTGCGGCGTGACTACCGGCATCGGCGCGGTGCTCAACACCGCCAAGGTGGAGCCGGGCTCCACCGTTGCCGTGTTCGGCCTCGGTGCCATCGGCCTGGCGGTGATCCAGGGGGCGCAGATGGCCAAGGCCAGCCGCATCATCGCCATCGACGTCAACCCGGACAAGTTCGAGCTGGCGCGCCAGTTCGGCGCCACCGACTTCGTCAACCCCAAGGAACACTCGGACCCCATCCAGCAGGTGATCGTCGACCTGACCGACGGCGGAGTCGACTACTCCTTCGAGTGCATCGGCAACGTCAACGTGATGCGCCAGGCGCTGGAGTGCTGTCACAAGGGCTGGGGCGAGTCGGTGATCATCGGCGTGGCCGGGGCCGGCGAGGAGATCTCGACGCGGCCGTTCCAACTGGTGACGGGACGGGTATGGCGCGGTTCGGCCTTCGGTGGGGTGAAGGGGCGCAGCGAACTGCCGGGCTACGTGCAGCGCTACATGGACGGCGAGATCAAGATCGACGAGTTCATCACCCACGACTTGCCGTTCGAGCAGATCAACGAGGCCTTCGATCTGCTGCATGCGGGCAAGAGCATCCGTACGGTGCTTCGCTTTTGATAGACGCCCGGAGGCGCGAGGCTGTTACGATATCCCAGAAGACGCATGAGAGATTCGCGCCCGACTGTTATGCCGTTCCAGGCGCTGTCTATTGAGAAGTGGGGTAAGGAGACCGAACGATGACCATGACCGAACAGATTGAGCTGGTATCCGCCAACAAGAGCTTCGGCGGCTGGCACAAGCGCTATCGGCACCGCTCGCGGGCGCTGGACTGCGAGATGGTATTCGCCATTTACCTGCCACCCCAGGCCGAGACCGAGCGGGTGCCGCTGTTCTGGTGGTTGTCGGGGCTGACCTGTACCGACGAGAATTTCATGCAGAAGGCTGGGGCTCAGCGTTTGGCAGCAGAGCTGGGAATCGCCATCGTCTGCCCGGACACCAGCCCCCGCGGAACCGACCTGCCGGGCGAGCATGATAGCTACGACCTTGGCTCCGGTGCCGGATTCTACGTCAATGCCTCCCGGGAGCCCTGGAAGAAGCATTACCGGATGTATGACTACGTCACCGAGGAGCTACCCTCGGTGGTTCGACAACACTTTCCGGTCAACGGTCGTGAAGCCATCAGTGGTCACTCCATGGGCGGCCACGGCGCCTTGATCATGGCGCTGCGCAGGCCCGGTCACTACTGCTCGGTCTCGGCGTTTGCGCCGATCGTCAATCCCAGCCAGTGCCCCTGGGGGCGCAAGGCCTTCCACGAGTACCTGGGCGACGACCCCGGCAGCTGGACCCAGTATGATGCCTGCGAGCTGGTGGCCAAGGGGGCGTCCAGTCAGCCCCTGTTCATCGACCAGGGCGAGGAGGACGATTTTCTTGTGGAGCAGCTCAAGCCCGAGCGACTCGAGGCGGTGTGCAATACACACGATCACCCACTGACGCTGCGGCGTCAGCCGGGGTATGATCACAGCTATTATTTCATCGCCAGCTTCATCGAGGACCACCTGCGCTATCATGCCGAGTATCTATTCAAACGCTGATCAACGAACGCTGTCAGGCGTGGCATGATTCGCGCCCTTCTCTTTCGTGTACTGCGCTGGGCGGCCCTGGTCGGGGCCGCCTTTGTCGTGTTGTCGCTCGTGCTGGTGCTGATGATGCGCTATGTGCCGGCCTACGGTTCGATGGTGATGCTGGAGCGCAAGGCCGAAGCCTGGCTCTCCGGTGAATCGCTGACCATCAGGCATCAGTGGCGCCCGTGGGAGGAACTCTCCGACCACGCCAAGCTGGCGGTGATTGCCGCCGAGGATCAACGCTTTCCCGATCACCGGGGTTTCGATGTCGCCGAGATGCGACGTGCCTGGGAGGCGAGCCGCTCCGGCGCGCGTCTGCGCGGAGCCAGCACCATCAGCCAGCAGACTGCCAAGAACCTGTTCCTCTGGACGGGGCGCAGCTGGACCCGCAAGGGGCTCGAGGCCTGGTTTACCCTGCTGATCGAAACGCTTTGGCCCAAGGAGCGAATCCTCGAGGTCTATCTCAATATTGCCGAGTGGGACAATGGCGTGTTCGGCCTTGAGGCAGCCTCACAGCACTATTTCGGCGTATCGGCCAGCCAACTCAATGAAGTGCAGGCGAGCCGGCTTGCCGCCATACTGCCCAATCCCCGGGCTTGGGACGCCGCGCGACCGGGGCCTCAGACGGAGCGCCGCAGTCAGTGGATACGCCAGCAGATGCGCAACCTCGGCGGTCCGAGTTACCTGCAACGACTGGCCGCCGACTGAGTCGATGATGGCGTCATGCCTGGCCTGCTGGCTTGTAGCGGACGGCTAGCACGACACCGATGATGGTAACCACCATGCCGACCAGCCCTATCAGCGGCAGTCGTTCATCGAACAGCCACCAGGCCTGCAGCGCCGTGACCGGTGGTACCAGGTAGAACAGGCTTGCCACCCGCGAGGCCTCGCCGCGACGGATCAGCGCCATCAACAGCAGGATCGCACTGATCGAGAGAACCAGCACCAGCCAGGCCATGGTCAGCACGAAGGTGGGACTCCAGTCGATGCTGCGCTCCTCGAACAGCAAGGCGCCGAGGCCGAGCAGGCAGCCTGCGGCCAGGTACTGCACCACGGTGCCGGAGAGCAAGGGCATGCCGGTGCAGAAGCGCTTCTGGTAGAGGGTGCCCAGGGTAATCCCCGCCAGTGCGGCCAGGATGCTGGCCAGTGCGCCCAGGCCGAAGCCTTGAAACAGGGCAGCCCCGGGGTCGAGTTTGCTGCCCAGCACCATCACGATCCCAGCGAGCCCGAGTAATAGCCCGATCCACTGTATTGCAGTGATTCTTTCGCCAAGCAAGGGGCTGGCCAGGGTGGCCGTCAGCAGTGGCTGCAGGCCCACGAGCAGCGCGGCCAGACCTGCTGGCATGCCCAGGTAGATCCCATAGAAGACGCCTCCAAGGTAGGCGCCATGCACCAACATTCCGGAAACGCCGATGTGCCCCCATAGTCGCATTCCCTGTGGCCAGCCGCCCTTGAATAGCCTGACCAGCGGCACCAGCAGCATAAGGGTCAGCACGAAGCGTACGAAGAGGAAGGTGAAGGGTTCGGCGTGGGGCAGGCCGAACTTGGCGCCGATGAAGCCGGTACTCCAGAGGGCGACGAACAGTACCGGCATGCCTGCCAGTAGCACGGTGTCGAACCGGGAGTGGTTGAGGGTACTCATTGACAGACAGCATCCTTATTCGAATAAAGCAGCAGCGACAGTAGCGACGATACTGTGTCCCGGTGTCAGGGAGAAGCTAGCAGGGTAAGTATTTCTTCCATGAGAAGTGTTACACTCCGTTACATGAAAGTTTTGAACCCAAGGTTCCCTGCCTAGTCACAATTCCACGTAACGCAACACACCCACGCAATACGTTTGGAGGTATTTCATGCAACGGATGACTGCACTGTTCTCGGCCGCCCTGCTCACCGCCGGCCTCATGGCCGTTCAGGCACACGCCCAGGACCCAGCGCAAGATCCGGCGACCGATCCGCAGCAGCAGCCGCAAGCCGCCGCCCCAGCCCAGGATTTCTCTGATGACCAGCTGCAGCAGTTCGCCGATGCGTCTCAGGATATCGCTGTAATCTCCCAGGAGTACACCGAGCGCCTGCACGCTGCTGAGGATGAGCAGACTCAGCAGGAAGTGCGTATGGAAGCCAACGACAAGATGGTGGAAGTGGTCGAGGATAGCGGTCTCGATGTGGATACCTTCAATGCTATTGGTCACGCCATTCAGCAAGATCCCGAGCTGATGCAGCGCGTGCAACAGATGGCCGAGCAGTCATGATGTGATGCCGCCACCGGTAGCGTGAAGACGAAAGGCCACCTTCGGGTGGCCTTTCTGCTATTTGCGATTCGCATGAGGCGCTTTACAGCCGGACAGTGCCCTTACACACTGGGCTGCAATTCAATCGTGTGCTGACAGTGGGGTGACGCATGGAAGTGGAGCTGCTGGAAATTCGTCAGCACATGAGCCGCTTTCCTCCCTTCGAGAGCCTCTCCGACGACCTGCTCGACGCATTGGCAGGGCAGGTGGAGGTGAGCTATTTCAAGGCGGGTAGCGATATCCTGGTACTCGATCAGGAATTGCATGACCTGTGCTATATCCGCAGCGGTGCGGTGGAGGTCTATCGTCGCAACGGCGATCTCTACAATCGCCTGGGTGAGGGGGACATCTTCGGCCACTTCAGCCTGCTGCGAAATCATCGGGTGCGTTTCCCGGCGCGGGCACTGGAAGACACCCTGATCTATTTCATTCCCGAGCCACTGTTTCATAAGCTCTGTGAGGCCGACGTGCATTTCGCCGACTTCGTGGAGCTTGGCCGACCACGCATGGAAGCGGCTGTGGAACAGCACAAGCAAGCTAACGACATGATGATCACCCGAGTGCGGAAGCTGCTCACGCGCTATCCCGTCATGATCGAGGCAGGCACGACGGTACAGGAGGCGGCACGCCAGATAGGCGAGGCCCAGGCTTCGGCGGCCCTGGTGCTGGATTCACCGGATGACAATCCACGCTTCACCTTCACCGATAGCGAAGACCGGCCCTGGAGGGTGTGTGGCATCCTGACCGACAGCGACTTTCGCACGCGGGTTGTGGCCGAGGGGCTTTCGCCCGAGACTCCCGTTGGCGAGCTGCTCGGCGAACGACTGATCACCATCCAGTCCGATGAATCGGTGCATGAGGCGATGCTGAGCATGTTGCGCAACAACATTCATCATCTGCCGGTGCTGCACCGTCGCCGGCCGGTGGGTATCGTGCATCTCTCGGACATCATCCGCTACGAAACCCATAGCAGTCTTTACCTTGTCAGTAATATCTTCAACCAGTCCAGCGCCGAGGGCTTGGCCAAGCTGGCCCCCGACGTGCGTGCTGCCTTCGTACGCATGGTGGAAGAGGGCGCCAACTCGCAGATGGTAGGTAGTGCCTTGTCGACCATCGGTCGCAGCTTCACCCGTCGCTTGCTGGAGCTGGCCGAAGAGGAGCTGGGCCCGCCGCCGGTTCCCTATTGCTTCATGGTCAACGGCTCCATGGCACGCAACGAGCAGTCCATCGTCACCGACCAGGACCATGCCCTGGTGCTCTCCGACGATTTTGATGCCAAACGACACGATGCCTACTTCCTGGCCTTGGCAGAGCGTGTCAGCGATGGTCTCAATGCCTGCGGTTATACCTACTGCAAGGGGGCGGTAATGGCGACCAATGCCAAGTGGCGCCAACCCTTATCGGTATGGAAACACTACTTCAGCGACTGGATTGACAATCCCACCCCGGAACGGCTGCTGCACAGCTCGATCTTCTTCGACCTGGACAGCAGTTACGGTGAAGAGGCGTATGTCGAGCAGCTTCAGGACCTGATAGCGGAGAAAGCGCCTGGCAGCCGGTTATTCCTGGCGGCCATGGCACGAAATGCCTTGAACCGCACGCCGCCACTGGGTTTTTTCCGCACCTTCGTGATGGAAAAGGATGGCAAGCACAACAACTCCATCAACCTAAAGCGACGCGGAACGGCACCCATGGTAGACCTGATTCGGTTGCATGCGCTGGCCTGCGGTACTCAGGCGCAGAACAGCTTTGAGCGGCTTGACGCCATCGGCAACACCCAGCTGCTGGCACCGGGGGCTGGCGAGAAGCTGCGATATGCACTGGAGCTCATTGCCATGGCGCGAATACGCCATCAGGTCATCGACATTCAGCAGGACCGAATGCCCGATAACAATATCGAACCGGAGAACGTCGAGGATAGCGAACGGCACAACCTCAAGGACGCCTTTCAGGTACTGAGCAATGCACAGAAGTTCCTGAAGTATCGTTATCCGATGCCTGCCCGCAGCGGCCGGTCTCGCTAGGCCATGCTCTCTCATCGCCTGTCTCTGCAGCGCTCCCCCCCTGGCTGGCCGGAGTTTCTTGCCGCACGTACCGGCGAGGCCGCTCAGCCAGATCTGGCACGCTACTTCGCCGCCGGTTGCCCGGCCCCGGACACGCCCATCGGCGAGGCGCCGCTAGTGGCGCTGGACCTGGAGACCACCGGGCTTGATGCGCGTCGCCACGATATTGTCAGCATTGGCCTGGTGCCTTTCACCCTCGGACGCATTCACTGGGCCGAGCGCCGCTATTGGGTGGTGCGGCCTACCCGTCCCCTGTCCAGCGAGTCGATTACCTTCCATCGCATCACTCATTCGGAAATCGCCGAGGCGCCCGATCTCGCAGCGGTACTGCCTGAGCTGCTCGAAGCCATGGCCGGTCGCCTCGCGGTGGTACATTTCCGCCATATCGAGCGGCCGTTTCTGGATGAGGCAGCCAGGTCACGGCTGGGTGAGGGGCTTCGCTTTCCGGTCATCGATACCATGTCCCTGGAAGCGCGACGACACCGGCTCTCGCTGTGGGCACGCTTTCGGCGCTGGATGCGCCGTCCTCCCGTATCCATACGGCTGGGCGATAGTCGGGCGCGCTATGGTCTCCCGTCGTATCAGGGTCATCATGCGCTGCTCGATGCCCTGGCCACCGCCGAGTTGTTCCAGGCCCAGATCGCCACCCACTACCGGCCCCAGGTGCCGGTTGGTGAGCTGTGGAGCTAGCCGGTTCGCTTCCGACTCGAGCGGGCTAGAGCCAGAGATCGGCAAAGGTCTTGCCGTCCACCGGCCTGCCGTAATAGAAGCCCTGAACGCCAGTGCAGCCGAGCTCACGCAGTGCCTCGGCCTGCTCCGCTTCTTCGACGCCCTCGGCCACGGTCCGCATCCCAAGGGTTTCAGCCATGGCGATGATGGTGGCTACGATGGCGTGGTCGTGGCTGCTCTTGAGCATGTCCTGTACGAATGACATGTCGATCTTCAGCGTATCGGCGGCAAAGCGTTTGAGATAGGTCAGCGATGAATAGCCGGTACCGAAGTCGTCGATGGCAAGGCCGAAGCCTGCGTCATGCAGGGCGCGAGTGATGCGCACCGTCTGCTCGGGGTTGCGCATCAGCCCGCTTTCGGTGAGCTCGAGGCCGAGGCGCCCGGGAGCTACGCGGGTTGCGAGGCGCTGAACATGCTCGGCCAGGCGTGGGTCATCCATCTGCTGCGCCGAGACATTGACGCACAATCGCCCGGGAAAAGGCTTGTCCAGGGCATCCCAGGCATGCAGTTGATTGCACGCCTCGTCCAGCACCCAATCGCCCAGTTGCCGGATCAGACCCTGCTCCTCGGCCAGGGGGATGAATGTCCCGGGGCTGACATGCCCGAGGATGTCGTCGTACCAGCGGCACAGGGCTTCGGCCCCGCTCAACTTGCCACTCTTGAGGCAGAACTGGGGCTGATAATGCAGTGTGAGGCGGCCCTGGTTCAGGGCCTCGATGAAGCGTAGCTGCAAGAACTCACGCTGATGCAGTTCATCGGCCATGTTGGTATTGAAAAAGCGAGTCCGGCTGTCGTCCCGCTTGGCATGATTGAGCGCGATACTGGCGTGCTGAAACAGTGACTGGGCATTATTGGCATCCCGCGGGAAAAGTGCCGCACCGACACTGGCCGAGATCGAGAAGCTGCGGTCGGCGATCTGGATCGGTGGTGAGAGGCTATTACGGTAACGTTCAATCGCATGTGCCATGGCAGCGGGGCGCGTATTGGTCAGTAATACCATAAATTCGTCGCCCCCCAGGCGAGCGACGAATTCACCGGACTCGGCCTGGGCTCCGAAACGTCCGGCTATCTCGGCCAGCAGCAGGTCGCCTCGTTCGTGGCCCTGGGTATCGTTGATCTGGCGAAAGCGCTGAAGGTCGAGATAGAGCAGCCCCAGGGACTTGCCTTGAAGCTGGGCCTGATCACACGCCTCTTGAAGCCGCTCCATGAAGTGCCGGCGGTTGGGCAAACCCGTTACGCTATCCCAGTAGATCAACTGTTCGATGTGCCGGTCGCTGCTGCGCCGGGTCTCCTCCGCTATGCGGCGCGCCATCTCGGCGCCAGCCTGGGTGGCGGCGATACGCAGCACCTCCGCTGCATAGGCGGGAAGAGAAAGCGGACGATTGCATAGCAGTGCCATCAGGCCAAGCAATTCTCCACTTGGCGCTCGTAGGGGGACACCGATGTAGCTTTGCGCGCCGAGTTCCCGGAGCAGTGCCCTATCGGGGAAGCGTTCCTGAAGACGATCGGGAAACTGGCAGATTTCGTTGCTCAAGACGTGTTCGCAAGGGGAGCCGGCCAGTTCATAGGTTGCGGCTGGTTGTAGACTTCCCTTTGACCAGAAGGCAACGGTAAGGATGGTCTCACCATTGGGCATCAGCTTGCCGATCAGGACATGATCCCCATCGAAAATCGACGCTATGCGTTCGACCAGGTGGTCGAATGCCTGTGGAGTGCCGGCTTTGCCCAAGCCATCGGCGAGCAGACGGAAGGCGTCTTCGGGTGCCATCATGGGCGTAGAACGGCTCCTTTATCGTAATTGTAGTGCGGGCTTACTGAAATATGCCCGATACGTTCACGGGTTACCAGTGGCCTAAGGCCTTATTGCGTTGAGCCTGACGGATCACTCCTCTTGTGCAGCAGCATGCATCGTAGGGAATCGCTCGGGTCCGCCTCTGGGGGGGCCATCATATCAGGGTCCTGCGTCTTGAGGGATGCCGGGCGGGGAGGTAGCACGCCAAAGGCGGCCCCAAGGCCGCCTTTGGCTCGTCATCTGCAGGTCGGTTTCTGTAACCCTCGACACTGAAGGACAGTGTTTTGCTCAGCCCCGTGGCTCGCTCATCAGGCCCTTGATGATGGCGTAGCAGGCGGCCAGCAGGACCAGCGTGAAGGGAAGCCCGGTGGTGATCACGGCGGCCTGCAGCGCGGCGAGCCCTCCCCCCAGCAGCAGGGCGATAGCAATGGCGCCTTCGATGATTGCCCAGAAGATGCGCTGTGGGCGGGGGGCATCGATCTTGCCACCGGCGGTTATGGAGTCGATCACCAGCGAACCGGAATCTGAAGAGGTAATAAAGAACACCACGACCAGAACGATGGCGATGAAGGAGGTGATCTCCGTCAGCGGCAGGCCACCCAGCATGATGAAGAGGGCATCGGTCTCACCCTCGAAGGTGCCCCGGATGAACTGGTCGATGCCCGTGCCGCCGAAGGAGGTCATCCAGAGTACTGAAACGAGAGATGGTACCAGCAGCACGGCGATCAGGAATTCCCGTACCGTGCGCCCGCGACTGACTCGTGCGATGAACATTCCGACGAACGGTGACCAGGATATCCACCAGGCCCAGTAGAAGGCGGTCCAGCCCTGGGTGAAGTTGGCATCTTCACGACCGAAGGGATTGGAGAGCCCCGGCAGGTTAGTCACGTAGGACATCAGGTTCTGGAAGAAGCCGGTGGCGATAAGCAGCGTTGGGCCGACGACGATCACGAACAGCAGTAACAGCAGCGCCAGTACCATGTTGAGCTGTGAGAGCCGCTGAACGCCCTTGTCGACGCCAAGCATGATCGAACCCATGGCGACCACGGTAATGCCCATGATCAGGATCACCATGGTGGCATTGCCGTCAGGAATGCCGAAAAGATCGTTCAGGCCGCTGGTGGCCTGCTGTGCCCCGAGCCCCAGCGACGTGGCAAGACCAAACAGGGTGGCAAAAACCGCCAGGATGTCGATCACGTGGCCCGGCCAGCCCCAGACGCGCTCACCCAGGATGGGGTAGAAAACCGAGCGCATGGTCAGGGGCAGGCCCTTGTTGTAGGAAAAAATCGCCAGTGCCAGAGCCACTACGGCATAGATCGCCCAGGGGTGTAGCCCCCAGTGGAAGATCGTAGCGGCCATGCCCAGAGCAATCGCTCCCTGTTCGTTACCCTCTGCAGCGCCTAGCGGGGCCCAGTCCGTTCTGGCACCGTTCTCCGTGGCAATACCTCCCATGGCCGACTGGAAGTGATCCATGGGCTCGGAGACGCCGAAATACATCAGGCCGATGCCCATCCCCGCTGCGAACAGCATGGAGAACCAGCCGGCATAGCTGAAGTCAGGCGTGGCGTTGACCCCGCCTATTCGCACTTTTCCCAAGGGTGTAAAGATCAGGATGACCGCGAGAAGGACGAAAACATTTGCCGCCAGCAGAAAGAACCAGGCCAGATTGCCGGTTAGAAAGGCGAAGGCACCATCGAAGATGGGAGCAACCTGCTCCTGAAGCGCCAGGGTCACAATCACGAAGAACAGAATCACGATGGCGGAGACCGTGAAGACCTTGCCATGTAGGTCGATATCAACGCCCAGCGTGGTTGTGGTGATGTTGTCCTGTCCGATGACGTAATCGGTATCGATGAGGTTCGCTGGCCCCTCCGGTGCAGGAATTCCTTCTGAGCCGCCGTTGGGCTCCTTGTCGCTTTTGTCTGTGTGTGGGTCGGCCACGAGACATCTCCCTTGCTTGCAATTGGTGTCGTCAGGTTTTTAGTGTCATGAACAACGTCAGGTAGTCTTCGGCCTGACGAGAAATACGGATGCTTTGGTGTGGGTAGCCACCTTGCCGCCATGGGACGGCATGATGACATCCAGGTGCTTGGGTGGATGGGTGGGCATGATCACCAGGTCGGCTCCCACATCGTCGATGGCCTGTATCAGGCGATCATCGAGATCGGCGATCGGGTCGGGGCTGACGATAGTGTGGGTGCTGACCGGTTGACCATGCACCCTGGATCGCTCCTGGGCGAACGCCTCCAGCTTGCGGGTGAACTCCTCCGGCGTTCTCGCGACGCTGCCTGGGGCAGAGGAGGTGACCCCGACATAGCACACCTCGGCATCGTAATGGCGGGCCAGGTCGGCGACCGCTTGCAGGGAGGGTTCAAGCACTTCGAGGTGTGCCAAGTCGATTGGCACCATGATCTTGTTGTACATGCCGATTCTCCTGGTACTCCGGGCGATCGAGCGGGACTCGATACGGCTGACTGCACTTTAGAGTGTGGCGGCTTTGGCCCACGATACCAGTCCTGTGACAAAGGCATTCCGGCGAAGCCCCCCAGGACACGGGTCTTTATCGTGAGCAAGCATTCTACAGATCGGCTGGGTGACTTTCGAATCGGTTGAAAAGGCTGTTCTCTTGCTTGCCGCCATCAAGGCGAGTAGCGCCCAAAGCGGCTGGCGTGGCAGTGGCGCAGCCAGTCGGGCGCCTTGCCGGCCAGGCTGGCTGCAACTAGGCGACCCGTAGTGGGGGCGAGGGTTAGCCCCAGGTGACCATGGCCGAAGGCATAGGTGACGTTCGGCATCGCGGCGGGCCCGATCACCGGCAGGGAGTCGGGAAGCGAGGGGCGAAGCCCCAGCCATTCGTGGCTAGCCGGCCCAAGGGGGCCAAACATGGCTTCAGCGTGCCGGCGCAAGTAGGCGAGGCGGGCGGGATTGGCGGGATCGGCCGGGTGGCCAAGCTCCACGGTCCCGGCGATACGCAATCTTCCTGCCAGCGGTGTCATGTAGAACGCGTTCTCGGCAGGGCAGCAGGGGCGGCTGAGCAGGGCCTCGGCGCCGGAAAATTCCAGATGATAGCCCCGCTCGACCTCCAATGGGATGCGGTCGCCGGCCGACCTGGCCAATGGCTGCGACCAGGCGCCGGCTGCGACGACGACCTGTTCGGCAAGCCAGCTGCCGGCATCGGTGTGGATGCAGGCCCCGCGAGAGTGACGCTCGAGTGAGGCTGCTCGTGCCGGGATGAAAGTGGCGCCACGGCGCTTGAGCTTCCTTGCCAGGCAAGCGGCCAACTGCGAGGGATCACCAAGGTGGCAGGCGTCGGGAAACAGGATGGCACCCTTGGCAACGCCCTCAAGGGCGGGTTCCAGTGAGGCGACTTCCTGCGCATCCAGGTACGCCTGGGCCACGCCCAGCCGCTGGCGATGCTCGAAGTCGCTGCGGGCCGCCTTCCAGTTGCGGGATTGGCGGAAGAAATAAAGGGCGCCTCGCTGATGCAGAGCGGCTGCCACGCTGTCGTCGGACTGAATGGATGCATGCAGGGCTAGCCAGTCATGACGTGAAGGCGCAAGGAGATGACACAGCACACGGCTGGCATGCTCGGCCTGGGTGCGCCTGGCGGCCCCAACGAAGCGCAGCAGCCATGGTGTCAGGCGAAGCAGGTGTCGCCAGCGCAGGTGAAACGGGGAGTCCGGCGAGAAAAGCAGAGAGGGTAGAGAGGGCAGTAATGAAGGCCGCGCAAGCGGCTCAACCGCATAGTTGGCCAGTGTAGCGGCATTGCCGGAAGAGGCCTCGCCACCGGGAGAACCCGGATCGATCAGAACCACTTCGCGTCCCTGATCGAGGAGCGCCCAGGCAGTTGCCAGGCCGACAATGCCTGCGCCAATGATCGCGACATCGGCTTGCTGCGGTGGATGCATGTCTTGCTCCTGGCCTGCTCGGTCAAGAAGGAATCGTAAGGCTCTTTACCCAGGCACCCTACTAGCCGATTTTGCTCACAAATGTTCACAATGACTTCAACGCTGATTGGACTCTATGGGGTTGCGGCACCTGTCATTATCGGACTAGTGTCGACCCATTCCAATGAGAACAATACCACTTGGCCAGGCGGCTAGCGGAAGACCTCGACACCAAGCGAACCGCTGGTTGCTGGCTATTAGCGGGAACCATGCATGAACGATAGTCTTGAAGTAGAAGCAGATGTCAGTGAAACGATTGACCCGGGGGAGTGTTTTGCCCGTTTCCTGAATGTTCAGAAGAGCTACGACGGCGTCGAGCTGGTGGTCAAAGGGTTCAATCTGGACATCCAGCAGGGTGAATTCGTCACACTTCTGGGTCCTTCCGGCTCGGGCAAAACGACTTGCCTGATGATGATGGCGGGTTTCGAGACCCCGACTCATGGCGAAATTCTTCTCAAGGGCGAGCCAATCAGCGGCCTTCCGCCTCACAAGCGTGGTATCGGCATGGTGTTTCAGAACTATGCCCTCTTTCCCCATATGACCGTTGCCGAAAACCTCGCCTTTCCGCTGGAAGTGCGGCATCTCTCCAAGGCTGAAACCAAGAAAAAGGTCGACCGAGCGCTGGCAATGGTTCGCCTGGAAGAGTTCGGCGATCGTCGCCCGGCACAACTCTCAGGTGGGCAGCAGCAGCGTGTCGCATTGGCACGCGCGCTGGTGTTCGAGCCTGAACTGGTACTGATGGACGAGCCTCTGGGTGCGCTGGACAAGAATCTGCGTGAAGAAATGCAGTACGAGATCAAGCGTATCCACGCCAGCCTGGGCGTGACCATGATCTACGTGACCCACGACCAGACCGAAGCCTTGACCATGTCGGACCGGATTGCCGTTTTCAATGATGGCATCGTCCAACAACTGGCGACGCCCGAAATGCTATACGAAGAGCCCGAGAACGCCTTCGTGGCCTATTTCATTGGTGAGAACAATCGCCTCCAGGGCGAGGTGGTCGAGCATATCGGTGACGAGTGCCAGGTTCGGCTCGACAGCGGGGAGGTCGTGCTGGCCAAGGCGGTGGCAGCAGGTGGTGTAGGGGCGCGTACGACCCTTTCGCTGCGGCCAGAGCGGGTCAGCATCCTCCTTGATGACTCCCACTCCTTTGACAATTGTTTCGAGGGAGAGGTAAAGGAGGTGATCTATCTTGGAGATCACCTGCGTACCCGGCTAGCCGTTTGCGGCAACGATGAGTTCATTCTCAAGACCCCCAATGCCAAGGGGCATCCCTCCCTCAGACCCGGGCAAACCATCAAGGTTGGCTGGTCGAGCAAGGATTGCCGGGCGCTGGATGCCTGAGTCTTCGGGCAATGGGTCGACCGGGAAATCCGCAAATCGACCCGTGTTAGCGGTAGAGCAGCTTGATACAAGGCTGGCAGTGCAAATAGCGAGTGAGCAACAACAACAAGTGGAGAAGTGACATGAAACAACAGGGAAATCACAAGCGCGCGGTACGCCGCACCTTGACGCTGGCAGTGGCGAGCGCCTCAGTCGTCGGTCTGGCAAGCGTGGCGCAGGCCCAGCAGACGCTCAATATCGTCTCCTGGGGCGGTGCCTACAGCATGAGTCAGGACAGGGCCTACCATCAGCCATGGACAGAGAAGACCGGTGACGAGATCGTCAACATCGATCGTAGTGCCAATGCCTTGGCCGGGCTGCGTGCCCAGAGCCAGGCCGGCAACGTGACCTGGGACCTGGTCGACATGCTGCCGGCGGATGCCATGATCGCCTGCGCCGAAGGCCTGATCGAGCCGCTGGATCATGATGAGTTGCTGGCAGACGCCCCTGACGGTACGCCGCCCAGTGAAGACTTCGTCGATGGCGCCCTTGGGGAGTGCTTCGTGGCCTCGATCGTCTACTCGAACATCGTGGCGTTCAACAGCGAAATGTTCCCGGAAGACAACCAGCCCAGCACCATTGAGGATGTCTTCGACCTGGAGAACTATCCCGGCCAGCGCGCGCTGATGCGTCGTCCCATCAATAACCTGGAGTGGGCGCTGATCGCCGACGGTGTTGACCGCGACGACGTCTACGACATGCTCGAAACCGAAGAAGGTATCCAGCGCGCCTTTGACAAGCTCGATACCATCAAGGACAACGTGATCTGGTGGGAGGAGGGAGCCCAGCCGCCGCAGCTGCTGGCGGATAAGGAAGTGGCATTCGCTTCTGCCTACAACGGCCGTATCTTCGATGCCATGGTCAGCGAAGATCAGCCGTTCGAGATCATCTGGGACGCTCAGGTATTCGAACTGGATGGCTGGGTAGTGCCGACCGGCAAGCTGGACAAGGTGCGCGACTACCTCTACTTCGCCACTGACACCCAGCGGCTCGCCGATCAGGCACAGTACATCTCCTACGGCCCGGCGCGCCTCTCTTCCTCGGAGTACGTCTCGACCCATGCTGAAACCGGCATCGAGATGGAGCCGCACATGCCCACCTATGGCCCCAACTTCGAGACCGCCATCCAGAAGGATGATGAATTCTGGGCGGATTACAGCGACGAGCTGAGTCAGCGTTTCGACGCCTGGCTGGCCCAGTAAGACCTGGCCGCCACCCGCTATGCGGGTGGCGGCAACCACCTGAACGACTTTCTCTTGCATCGTCCTGCCGTTTACTGGAGAGGCCTGCGTGTCTGAATCTCCCGCTTCCCCCTTGACGACCGCCGATGGGGTGCCGCTCAAGGTCAGCCTGCGCCGTGCCGTTCGGCGGTCCAAGATCAAGGCGTTTCTGCTGGTATCGCCTTTGTTGCTGTTTCTGGTTGTTGCGTTTGTCATGCCGATCTTCGACATGCTGTGGCGTAGCGTGGACAACCCCGAAGTCTCGACCCATCTGACGCGGACCGTCGAGGCGCTGGAGGGCTGGGATCGCCAGTCGCTTCCCGATGAGCCTGCCTTCGCCGCCTTGGCTGCGGACCTGCTGGAAGGACAGGAGGCGCGAAACCTGGGGCTATTGTCGAGCCGGCTGAACTACGAGCAGTCGGGAATGCGCTCGGCAATCACCAGAACAGCACGGGGCCTGCGCACTATGGAGCCCCCCTACAAGGAGGCACTGATCGATGCGCATGCTCGATGGGGGGAGGTGGATACCTGGAAGCTGATCGAGCGTGAAGCCTCGCCTCTGACGCTCTCCTATTACCTGATGGCGTTGGACCGACGGCTCACCCCTGATGGCGAAATTGTTCGAGCACCGGAAAACCAGCGAATCCATGTCAACCTGTTCTGGCGTACCTTCTGGATGAGTGCTGTGATCACCGGTTTGACCTTGGTGCTTGGTTACCCCATCGCGTTCCTGCTGTCGAATCTACCGCTGCGTCATTCCAACTTGTTGATGATTCTAGTGCTGTTGCCGTTCTGGACGTCGCTGCTGGTGCGTACTACCACCTGGATCGCCATTTTGCAGTCCCAAGGGGTGCTCAACGATGTGATGGTGGCGGTTGGCGTCATTGCCGATGAGGCGCGATGGCAGATGATTCATAACAAGACCGGCACTATCGTGGCAATGACCCATATACTGCTGCCGTTCATGATTCTACCGCTCTATTCGGTGATGAAGACCATTCCCCCCAGTTACATGAGGGCGGCTCGCTCGCTTGGTGGTCGGCCTTTCCTCTGTTTCCGGCGAGTCTACTTTCCGCTGACCATTCCCGGTATCGCGGCGGGAGGCATCCTGGTTTTCATTCTCTCCATCGGCTACTACATCACACCGGCACTGGTTGGCGGACAGTCGGGACGATTCATCACCAACTATATCGCTTACCATATGCAGACCTCGCTCAACTGGGGGCTGGCAGCGGCAATTGCCTCGATCCTGCTGTTTGTAGTGATCATCTTCTATCTCGTGTTCAACCGCCTGATCGGCGTCGACAAGGTCAAGCTGGGGTAATCCGATGGCCATACCTTCCTATGCCACCCGTGGCGAGCGCATCTGGCACTATGTCTTTCTTGGCATCTGTGCCCTTATCTTCCTGTTCCTGGTGGGACCGCTGCTGATCATCATCCCGCTCTCCTTCAACGCCCAGCCCTATTTTACCTTTTCGCAAAAGATGCTGACTCTGGATCCGGAAGGCTTTTCGTTGCGCTGGTACCAGGACTTCTTTACGTCGCGAGCGTGGCTCAATGCGATCAAGAACAGCTTTATCATCGGCATTGCCTCGACGATCCTGGCGACCGTATTGGGCACCATAGCGGCGTTGGGCCTGTCGAGCCGCAATATGCCGGCTCGCGGAGCAATCATGGCGCTGCTCATCTCCCCGATGATCGTGCCGCTGATCATTTCCGCGGCCGCCATGTTCTTTTTCTTCTCCAAGGTCAACCTGGCCCAGACCTACCTGGGCGTGATCCTCGCTCACACCGCGCTGGGCATCCCCTTCGTGGTGATTACCGTCACCGCGACGCTCTCGAGTTTCGATACCACCCTGATCCGTGCCGCCCATAGCCTGGGTGCCAATCCCACCCGCACCTTCTTCAAGGTCGTTTTGCCTCTGGTGACGCCAGGCGTGGTTTCTGGTGCCCTGTTTGCCTTTATTACCTCTTTCGACGAGGTCGTTGTGGTGCTCTTCATTGCAGGCCCCGAGCAACGCACCATGCCGATCCAGATGTGGTCGGGTATTCGTGAGCAGATCAGCCCTACGATCCTGGCCGTTGCCACCATGCTGGTGCTGTTGTCGATGCTGATGCTCACTACCCTCGAGCTTCTGCGTCGTCGAGGAGAGCGAATGCGGGGTCTTTCGCCTGGCTAGGCCCTGTACCCAAGATAACGACAGGGGGAGGTATCGAGAGATACCTCCCCCTGTCGTTTCAGGACACATGCAGAAGAGCCAAGGCGGGGATATCTGGCCCATGTGCCATATTTAACCAGTCTAAGGGATGCTCACAGCTAGCATTTTGTTTAATGCATTTATTTTAATTGGCTGATATTGATAGATTTTTTTATACAAAGGGTTTTGTGGCATGCCCTGTGCAGCAGTCAGGGTGAATACGGATCAACAGGGAGTGTTTCGCATGAGCCATGAAAAGCATGAAAGCTGGGCCTCTGCCGGACGCTTGACGGCGTTAGCCTCAGCCATTGCGCTGTCGCTGGGCACGTTAAGCTTGGCAGGCTGTGGCAACGATGATGATATGCCGCCGGTAGAGCAAGAGCCGCCTGCTACAGAACAGCAAGGTTCTCCCATGCAGGATACCACTGCTGATCCAGGCATTGATCAGACCGATACAGCAGGTGGTGATGGTGCTGAAGAGCCGATGGGCGCTGCGGAACCAATGCCGGAAGATGAGGATGCGCTTCCCGAAGCCGAGCAGGAGCCTGTTCCGAATGGCGCGCAGGATACGATGGCGCCCGACGATGATGACGACATGTTCATGGACGATGATACGGACGATGACATTGAGCGTTGATCGTTAGATATCAGTCCGGATTTACTCCATGACGAGTTCAAGTGCTTGCCAAACACTCTCATTTCGCATGGCAAGCACGGAGGGTGAGAGTCCCTCGACACTGCGTCGCAAGACGACTATCAGGAGGTGGATTATGATGTCCAAGGAATTCCTCAAGAAGATTGGCGTGTTTGGTGTTGCAATTGGTCTTACTGCCAGCCCCTTTGCGCTGGCCCATGCCGTAGACCACGAAGATGCGCCTGGCCAAGAGGTAGAGGACGTGCCGAGTCCGGATGGTCCGACGGACGATACGTTCGCGGATGATCCCGATACCGGCGCTGCCATTGGTGATCGTGAGGATTGGGAAGAAACCGATGAGCTTGAGCGCGGCACTGAAACGGAGGACGTGCCGGGAACCGAGGTACCAAGCGAAGAGGCCTTCCCAGGCGATGAGCCTGCACCGGACGCGGCTCCGGGTGCTGATCCTGCCGCTCCGGGCACCGAGACGGCTCCGGGTACTGACCCTGCCACACAGGGTACCGAGACGGCTCCGGGTACCACCCCGGCCGCACCGGGCACCGAGACAGCACCCGGCGCTGAGGGTGATGCCGGATTCGGCGAAGGCACCGAACCCATGCCGGGCACGGACGCCGATCAGGATGAGTTGGAAGAAGACACTTACTAAGTCTTAGCTAGATGGCTCCGGTGCTTGGCACCGGAGCCTGCCACGGATGGCACCGCAAGATTTCACGATTTCCAAAAGCGCAGAATCCACTGACGGCCCGCCCCCCCTACGCCGTCAGTCGGATTGCATGGCGCATTTGCCCCCAGCCTCCCAGGGGGTTTTTTTTGTCTTTTGTCTGCCGTCTTGCCCCCCATGGCTGGTCGGTCTCAGCATTGGTCACTCCTCGTCCAGTCGACGATAGAGCGTACGCCTCGCGATACCGAGAATATCGGCGGTACGTCGCTTGTTTCCGCCGGTGGCTTCCAGCACTTTTTGAATATAGCGTTTCTCCACCTCTTCCAGGCTAGGCCAGTTCTGCTGCTTTTCTGCCGCTATCATGGCGTTGCCTGCCTCGATATGCCGTGCATGGCTGCGCTGATCCAGGCCATGTTGACGAATGCGCTCCGGCAGATCGGCATGGCTCAGCAAGCCGCCTTCAGCCAGCGTCACCGCGCGCATGATGGCATTCTCCAGCTCGCGGACATTGCCCGGATACGGGTACTCGAGCAGTGCTTGCAGCGCAGAGGGTTCGACGCTTGCGATCTGCTTGCCTTGGGCGGTGGAGTGCTTCTCGATCAAGGCCGAGATCAGCCGTTCGATGTCGCCGTTCCTCTCTCGTAGAGGCGGGATGCGCAACGAGAATGTTTCCAGGCGATAAAAGAGATCGCTGCGAAAGTTACCGCTCTCGATCTCCTGTTCCAGTTCGCGGTGGGTAGCGGCGATGATGCGCACATCCACCGACTCCTCTTTCTCGGCCCCCACAGCCTTGACTGTTTTCTCCTGCAGGGCTCGCAGTAGCTTGGCTTGAAGCCCGATGGACATCTCCCCGATTTCGTCGAGAAAGAGGCTCCCGCCGTTGGCAGCCTGGAACAGGCCCTGGCGGGAATCGCTGGCGCCAGTAAAGGCTCCCTTTACATGGCCGAAGAATTCACTCTCCATCAGTTCGGAGGGAATGCTGGCGCAGTTGATGGCGATGAAAGGGCCGTCAGCGCGTGGGCTCTCGGCATGGATGGCGCGGGCAAGGAGTTCCTTGCCGGTGCCGCTCTCGCCTTGCACCAGGATTGGTGCGTCGCTGTTGGCGAGCCGTGCGGCGTCATGGAAGAGTGCCTGCATCGTTTCGCTTTCGCCGACGATGCCATGAAAGTGGCCGAGAGGGTGATCCTGATGAAAACGTTCAGCCAGGCGGCGACTTTCCAGCACGCGATAGACCGCCTCGCGAACGCTTTCCAGATCCAGCGGCTTGGTCAGGAAGTCGTCGGCACCAATCTTCAAGGCTTCCACGGCCTGGTCGATGGTGCCGAAGGCAGTAATCACGATAAACCCCAGCTGGCTGCCTCGACTACGCAACTGCTCGAGCATTTCCATGCCGTTGATGCCAGGAAGGCGGACATCGCTGATGACCAGAGCCACATCGCTGTGGCTCATGGTTGCCAACGCTTCTTCGGCACTGGTTACACCCAGTGTGCGATAGCCAGCTTCCTGGAGTTCCTCTTCCAGCAGTTCCAGAATGGCTGCGTCGTCCTCGACGATCAGGATTGGCAAGCCGTTGGATGTGATGTTCCCTGTCACGTGGAAGTTCCTCCTTCGATGGAATCCGTCTGACTGAGGGGCAAACCGACTTCAAAGCCGGCTCCTCCCATTTCACTGTCGAAAACGCCGACAGTACCGCCGTGGTCATTGATGATCCGATGCACCATGGAAAGCCCAAGGCCACTGCCCTGGCCTACGGGTTTGGTGGTAAAGAAGGGGTCGAAGACCTTCGACTGATTGGCTCGGGCGATCCCGGCCCCGTCATCCTCTATCAGGAGGGTCAGCCAGTCATTCTCTTGCCGGGCACTGAGACGAACCCGTTTGACGCCTTCAGCCTGGGCGGCATTTCGTAAAAGATTCGTAAGCACCTGGATGAGCTGCTGAGTGTTGGCCAGAAACCGGGGGGAGGGATCCGGTAGGTCAGTCTCCAACTGGATGGCTCTCCGATCGAGGTCGTCCTCTACCAGCTCCCGGGTGGCGCCGACCAGACTGTCGAGATCGAGAGGTTCCTTCTCGACATTGTGACGTCGGCCGAGCTCCATCAGCTGTCGCACGATCTCAACGATGCGTTCAACCTCGCTGCGGATACGACCCAGTTTCGCTCGTTCGTCGTCGCCAATCCGGTCCCGACGCGCCAGGCGCTGGGCCTGGCCATTGATCACCGTGAGAGGAGCACCGATCTCGTGGGCAACCCCCGCGGCCAATACCCCAAGCTCCGCCAGCTTTTTGGACTTGCGCAGGCGCTTTTCCAGCTCTATCTCCTTTCGTCGGCGCGCTTCGATATCGGCATCCTTCTCGGCCATGGCATCCAGCATGCCATTCAGCCCCACGGCCAGGCGGGCATATTCCTGGGGGCCGTTGGCTATGGCGCGTTGGCTGCGGTCACCCTCCTCGACACGCTGCATGACCGCCAGCAGGCGTTCTAGAGGGCGTTCGATATGACGGCGGAACCCCCACCAGATGCCCAGAACGATGCCCCCGGCACCGATGACGAAGGCGATCAGAGCCAGTTGGCTGAGAACGCCGGTGTAGTTCTCGATGCCGGTGTTGAGGCGGTTGACCTGCAATACGCCACGTATTTCACCGGTGGCGGCGGTCAGCGGCTTCAGCGCCGAGTAGTAGTGCCAGCCGTCATGCTCACGATAGGCAGCGCGCATCTCGCCGCTCTCCGCCACGTCGCGTATGGCTTCGGCGCTGAACAGGGCCTGGCCCAGTCCCAGGCCATAGATTTCCTCGCCGTTGGTGTCGAAGACATAGGCACCGTAGATACGGTGAAAGGAGAAGGCTGAGTAGAGCGACTCCTCCAGTGGCTCCGTGGCATCGCGTGTGAGGGCATGGCTCAAGGTGGTGCCGATGACATGGGTAATTACCTGGACTTCCCGCTCCAGCCGGGAGCGTACGTTGTCCTCCAGCGACTTGATCGCCACCAGGCTGAATATGAGTAGTACCAGGAAGAGGGGGGCGATGACCGTAAGAATGATCAGGTTGCGAAGGCGCATGGGGGCTCACGAGCAGCAATCGGATAGGACAGGCGCCAGCTTACCGCTTTCGCTTGGCGCCTGTCGTGGGATTCAATCGGCTGGCGCCAGCCGGTAGAGGCTGCCCTGCGGATCGTCGTTGAGTAGATAAAACACGTCATCATCGCCCTGGCGTACATCACGGATGCGCCCGATATGGCCGTCGAGGATGATTTCGCTTGCGACAACATCGCTTCCCTCCAGTGTCAGGCGCATCAGCCGTTCACTGCGGAGGCCGCCGGCGAGCAGGTCGCCGTGCCAATCGGGAAAGGCGTCGGAGGTGACCTGGGCCAGGCCGGATGGGGCCAGGGTGCCCTCGAAGACATGGGCCGGATCGCGCATGCCTGGCAGGGAGTCCGCGCCGATGGGCTCGCCAGTAGCGTAGTCCCTCCCCTGGCTCACTTCCGGCCAGCCATAGTTCTCGCCGGCCTCGATGAAATTGATTTCATCCCCACCCCGTGGCCCATGTTCACTGGCCCAGATCTCGCCGCTGTCGGTCACGATCATGCCCTGAATGTTGCGGTTGCCAGCGGTAAAGAGCTCGTCGCGCACCTCGGTATCAGCGACGAATGGGTTGTCATCGGGTACACCGCCGGTATCGGTCAGGCGCAGCACGCTGCCCGCGTGGTCGCCCTTGTCCTGGGCACGTTCCGGATTGGTGCCGCGATCGCCAATACTCATCAGCAGGGTGCCGTCAGGCAGCCAGGCGAGTCGTGACCCGTAGTGGCGCCCCGGCTCGGAATAGCGGTCCTGCACGAACAGTTCCTCGACATCGACCAGGCGTTCGCCTTCCAGCCGGGCTCGACTCAGCGCAGTGGCGGTGTTGCCGTTGTCGGGCTTGCTCCAGGTGAAATAGATCCAGTCCTGCTCGCCGTCCCCCCAGGAGGGGTGCAGGGCGAGATCCAGCAGGCCGCCCTGGCCACGGGAATTGACATCTGGCACGCCATCCACCCGCGTGGTGGTGCCGTCATCCTTGACCAGCGTCAGGTACCCGGATCGTTCACTGACCAGAAAGCGGCCATCGGGTAGTCTGGCCAGGGACCAGGGGTTTTCCAGGCCGGAAGCGAGTCGCTCCAGGCGCAGGTCCAGGTGCTCGGTGGCTATGTGGTCGATTACCTCGGCACTGGTGTAAGGTGTGATCAGCATGCCGAGTGTCAAGAGGGTTGTCGGTAACGCCTTGCCAGGCTTGTCCATGCCGTTCTCCCTTCGTCATTTTTCGCTGTGGTTAGCCTCCCACTACCCTCATTAATGACTCCCTGAAGTACTCGATGTTCCCCCTGGTCTACCAGGGCCCAATCATGGGGTCAGCTGCGTCAGCTCGGTAAGGTAGCGGTTCTTGCGTTCGACATAATACTGGCTGCTCACGGCGAGATCGGCCACTTCCTGCTCGCTCAGTGTACGCACGACCTTGGCGGGCGAGCCCAGAATCAGTGAGTTGTCGGGAAATTCCTTGTTGGAAGTAATAACGGAACCGGCACCGATCAGGCAATTCATCCCAATCCTTGCGCCGTTGAGCACGGTGGAGTGCATGCCGACCAAGGTGCCGTTGCCAATGATGCAGCCGTGAAGCATGACGAGGTGGCCTACGGTGACACCTTCGCCTATCTCCATGGGGAAGCCGGGGTCGGTATGCAGAACGCAATTTTCCTGAACGTTGCTGCCTGCGCCGATGACAATGGGTTCGTTGTCACCACGCAATACGGCGCCGGGCCAGATGCTGACGTCCGGGGCCAGTCGGGCGTCACCGATGACCGCGGCTTCGCGAGCGATAAAGACGGTGTCGTCATGGGTCGGAGCCAGGTCGCCGAGTGCATAGGTAGCCATGGTGCTACTCCGTCGGGGGTAAAAAAGACGCTGGGTGCCACGAGGGCACCCTATCCTACGTTAGGTAGCGCAACATCATGCGTCAATACGCCTTGTGCAAGCCCACCGGTGGCAAGAGGCTCGCAGCGCTGTTGTTCACGTGGCCGCCCGGGCTACATCAAAATCGCCAGCAGCACCGGCAGGTAGATCAGCGACAGCAGCGTGGAGCAGAACACCAGGCTGGCCGTGTAGGCGGCACCGCGGCCGGCACGCAGGGCAAAGAGGTAATTGAAGACGGCGACCGGCATGCTCATCTGCAGGATGAGAATGCTCTGGGCCATGGGGGGCAGGCCAACCAGGACACCGATGCCCCAGGCCACCAGCGCGGCAATGGGAATGCGCAGCAGGCTGAAGCCGATTCCCGATTTCAATCCCTTGACCTGGATGCTGGCCAGGGAGACCCCCAGGGTGATCAGCATCAGCGGTACGGTAAAGCCGGAAATCAGGTCGACGCTGTTGTCCAGCCACAGCGGCAGTTCGGTATCGGTCAGCAGCAGGGCCAGGGCGATCAGAATGGCATAGACGGTAGGCGTCTTGGCCAGGGTGCGCAGCGGATTGCCACGGCTGGCCATCATGGCGCCGATGGTGAACTGGAACAGCGAGACCGTGACCATTATCGTGATGCCGAACACGAAGCCGGCGCTGCCGAAGGCGTAGAGCACCACCGGTAGCCCCATGTTGCCGGTGTTGGGGTACATGGTGGGTGCCAGCAGGACCCGCCAGTCGCGCCGCAGCAGCTTGGCCAGCACGAAGGCCATGCCCGCCATCGTGATGATCACCAGGGCGGCGGCCAGCATGGTGCGCCCGAAGCTGCCGGCATCGATGTCCGCCCCGGAAAGCGAGGCCAGCACCAGCGCGGGCGTGCCGATATTGAAGACCAGGCGCGTGACGAAATCCACGGGGTAGGGGTGGCCCAGTCGAATCCAGGTGTAGCCGAGCCCGGCGCCGGCCAATACCGGCGCCATGACGGCAAAGAGTTCGGCGACCATGCAGGTGTCCTGTTGAGTGACGGTTCGTGAAAGGGGGGCGTCGGGCCTATTGTCACAGGGCTATTGTCGTGGCTCGGGGCGTGCCACGCAAACCGTTAGGCCGCTAAACGCGCTACACTCTGGCCATCCTCACCGTCGGATGGGTACTCATGTCCTCTTCAGCCAACAGCTTCCAGGCCCTGGTGCGCCTGCTGCGCTATGCGCGTGGCTATCGCCGCCGCATCATCGCCGCCACCACCTGCTCGATCATCAACAAGATCTTCGATATCGCTCCCGAGATCCTCATCGGGGTGGCCATCGACGTGGTGGTCAACCAGGAGCGCAGCTTCGTCGCCCGGCTCGGCTTCACCACGCCCCAGGAGCAGATCCTGATGCTGGCCGTGCTCACCTTCTTCATCTGGGCCGGCGAGTCGATCTTCGAGTACCTCTACAAGATCCTGTGGCGCAACCTGGCCCAGCGGCTGCAGGCCGACATGCGCCTGGACACCTACGAGCACGCTCAGCGCCTCGACATGGCCTTCTTCGAGTCGAGAAGTTCCGGCCAGCTGGTGGCGACCATGAACGACGACGTCAACCAGCTGGAGCGCTTCCTCGACGGCGGTGCCAACTCGCTGATCCAGGTTGGCGTCACCGTGGTCGCGGTGGGTGCGGTGTTCTTCGTCATCTCGCCGCTGATCGCCCTGTTGGCCTTCACCCCGATCCCGATGATCATCTGGGGCGCGTTCTTCTTCCAGCGCAAGGCCGGGCCGCTCTATGCCGACGTGCGCGAGAAGGTGGGCGATCTGGCCAGCCGGCTCTCCAACAACCTCTCCGGCATCGCCACCATCAAGAGCTTTACCAGCGAGGACCGCGAGGCGGCGCGGCTGCGTGCCACCAGCGAGGCCTATGTGGAGGCCAACCGGCGTGCGATCCGCGTCAGCTCGGCGTTCATTCCGGTGATACGCATGGCGATCCTGGCCGGCTTCCTGGCCACCTTCACCGTGGGCGGCATGCTGGCGCTGCGGGGTGATCTGAACGTGGGCGCCTACGGCGTGCTGGTGTTTCTCACCCAGCGCCTGCTGTGGCCGTTGACGGGCCTGGCCGAGGTGATCGACCTGTTCGAGCGCGCCATGGCCAGCACCCGGCGCATCCTCGACCTGCTGGCGGTGCCCATCACCGTGAAGGACAACGAGGGCAAGCCGCTGGCGGCACCGGTGCGCGGCGAGGTGAGCTTCGAGGCGGTGAGCTTTCACTATGCCTCGAGTGGTGTGGGCGTCGATGGCGTCAGCCTTCGGGTGCCCGAAGGCAACACCCTGGCGCTGGTCGGTGCCACGGGCTCGGGCAAGTCGACGCTGATCAAGCTGCTGCTGCGCTTCTACGATCCCGAGGCCGGCCGGGTCTGTATCGATGGCCAGCCGATCGGCGAAGTCAGCCTCAACTCGCTGCGCCAGTCCATCGGCCTGGTCAGCCAGGACGTCTACCTCTTCGAAGGCTCGATCCGCGACAACATCGCCTATGGCAAGCCCGATGCCAACGATGCGGAAGTGATCGAGGCGGCCCGCACCGCCGAGGCCTGGGAGTTCATCCAGGCGCTGCCCCAGGGGCTCGATACCCCGGTGGGCGAGCGGGGCATTCGCCTCTCGGGCGGCCAGCGTCAGCGCCTGTCGCTGGCCCGGGCGCTGCTCAAGGACCCGCCCATCCTGGTGCTGGACGAAGCCACCAGCGCGGTGGACAACGAAACCGAGGCGGCCATCCAGCGCTCGCTGCTCAAGATCGGCCATGGCCGCACGGTGATCATGATCGCCCACCGGCTTTCTACCATCGTTCATGCCGACGAGATCGTGGTGATCGATGGCGGCAGGGTGGTCGAGCAGGGCACCCACGGCGCGTTGATCGAGCGTGGCGGCCGTTATGCCGCCCAGTGGAAGGTCCAGACCGGGGCCGCCCAGGACGCCATGGCGCTCTCCTGAGCGGATCCGAGCAGGAAATACTAGCTGGCGGGACGGATCAGCATGGCATCTAGACTCACCGGCACCTCGTCGCCGATCTGCTCATAGCCGAGCAGCAGCATGACCGAGCGCAGGGTGGGGTCGGCCATCAGCGCCTGGCCGTCCAGCGCCACGCGCTCGGCATTGGTGATGCGGATTTCATCGGCGGAAACTCGGGTAAAGCGCACCGCCAGCGGCTCCTGGCGGGTCGCCTGGCCCGTCTGAACCGAAAGCTGCAGGGTTTCCACCAGCGATTCGCCCACCGGCAGTGCATCCAGGCGTTCCGGCGGGAAGCGGGTGGTCAGCGTCGCCATGGGGCGCTCGGTCAGCCCGGAGAGCCAGGGCGGCAGGGGGCCAAGCCGCTCCACCACATCGCTCTGGTTCAAGCGGAGCGGCAGCTCCAGTTCGCCATTGGTATCCGCACTGCCGGCCAGTCGACGTACCTCATGATGGCGGGGCACCGGCCCATCGGGGCCGATCTGCACGATCGTCGCGGACACGCGGGACTGCGCCGGGTCCAGCTCCCACGCCACCAGCATCGGCGACACCGACAGCAGGGCCAGGGCGCATGTCAGCCCAGCCGCTTGACCCCACTTCGTACCCAGGCGATGGAATCGTCTCATCAGCGTCTCTCTCCATGGGCGATATGCCCACCCATCGAGACACGGGAACCGGCTGGAAGTGCCCTGCCCGGCAGCGGAAAAGAAGGAACAAACGCGGAGCTTGCCTCTGGCCTCCTCCAGCCGCTTTCGCTATCATACGGCGGCGCAAGCAAGGGCCTATAGCTCAGTTGGTTAGAGCAGGGGACTCATAATCATTGGCTCCGATGGGTAGAAAGTTAATATATTCAACAGCTTACACGCTGTTAGCGTTGCCCGAGTAAGCGCTTGTGTAAGCCATCACAGTTTTACGGGCCTATAGCTCAGTTGGTTAGAGCACTCGACTCATAATCGATTGGTCGCAGGTTCAAGTCCTGCTGGGCCCACCACTACAAAGCCCCAAGCCATGCAGGTTTGGGGCTTTTTCTTTGCGTGATAGATAGGGTCTTGACCCTGCTTACATGGCCGGGACATCCGCTTACTTGGCCGCCTTGGCTTGTCGTCCGGCGATTCCGTTGAACTTGCGCCACTGGTACAGCTCGATCTGGGCGTTGTTCTCGTTCCATCCTTTCTCAGCAGCCACGGGGCGCAAGTTCTTGGGCATGCAGTTGCCGTTCTCGTCCAGCCACTCCCACACCTCCAAGCACTTGCCGGGGCCGGGACGCTTGACGCCGTTCTGCTCGATGCGCTCGGGCTGCGGCACTGCTTCCTTCTTGGGCTTGCCTGTGGTCACCACAGGCTCCTTCTCAATAATGATCCATTCGTTGGTGCCCAGCTCCACCTCTTGCACCTCGTAGCGCTTGGCGTAGTCCTTGCCATGCTCCTTGCGGGCTGCGGCTTGAGCGGCTTTCTTGCTGGTGTAGGTCTGGTCGGTCATGGTCGTTCTCCTGAGTGGTTGCATTCGGTAGGCGTATTGCAAGACAAGTCTCGGAGAAGGGGCAACGACTTATTCGGGCTTGCCGACAAGTTTATTTTTATCAGGTAGTGGAAGGTCGATAGACGACAACGCCCCGGACTCATGGGCAGCCCGAGGCGTTGAAGGCAGCGTCAGCCGGTTAGGAGAACTGGCCCGCTGCTGCGGAGGTTAGTTTATCGAGGGACTCACCGCTATGCCTCGGCTCCCCGGTGCAACCACATCATCACCAGTCATAGGAGTCAGTCGTACCCTTGCGGCAGTAATCGCACATCCGCAAGCCGCGCACGTCCGCGCTGAAAAAGTCGGTGCGGCACTTGAGGCACTTGCGCCAGCCGACATGGCGCACCACTCGCGGCGGGCTGACACTGTGGTCAAGGACAGGCTCACGGCGCTTACCGTCGTCCCGGCCCCACATCGCCGGTTCCGTTATCTCGTAGGTGATGCCAAGCGGTGCAGTGTGGCGCGGGTCGTCACGGTCAATGCGCACAGTGTCACCTCACCGCCGTTGTTCGTTTGACCCGCTGGCGCTGGTGCTCCAGGTACTCTCGCGCCCCGGCCCGGTAGCGCTCCGCCTGTTCGCGGTTCGCTGCATGGTGCTCCGCTTGCCGCTCTGCTGCTGTCTGCTCTTGTGACGGCTCCGATACCGGGTCGATGTGCTCGCGGGTGAGGAATACCAACTGCTCCTGACTGGCCACAGCCAGCGCTTCCCACTCATCCAGCCCCATGATCGGCGGGAATGCTGCACGGGGACGGGTCACGCTCCGTGCTTGCTCGACACGCTCCAAGCGCTTGAGCAGACCAGCAGGAACCCGGCGCATCAGTGAACCTGCTGACTATTGGCCACACCCAGCAGTCGCAGCGTCTCGGCAACCCTAGGGTAAAGCGCCGGGTCATCGCTGTAGCGCATGGCGTTAGCGCAAGCGTTGATACAGTCCTTGCGGAGCAGTTCACGCTCGTCTGCCGTCATATCCGCTGCGGCCATTTCAGGTGTGAGTCCTGTCAGCGCCAGTAGCTCGTCAGCATTCACCGGCACGACATCGACATGCTGCTGCATGTGGTCAGCATGCGCCTCTGCCTCTTGTACTGCCTGCCGGTACTGTTGAATCGGATACACAGCCTGCGCGGTGCCCATACGGACAATCACGGCAACATCGGTATCCATCGGCTCAAACGCCGCTACGTGATTGCGTTTCGTCTTGATAATGCTCATCGTCTGCCCTCCAGCGCTGCAAGACGCGCTTCTAAGTCGTCAACCTGTTTGATCCCCGCGAATGCGCCAATGGCGTCAATCAGGAGCTTGCCGGTGTCAGGGTCAATGTCACCCGTCGCAACGGCGCTCAATATCTGTTGCGCCTGCGCCGAAAGCGGCTTGTCAGCGTCAAGCTCAAACGTCACTTTCTCTGAGCGTGACCGCAACGGAGGCGACAGACGTTGAAGCACCATATTGGCGGCGGTCATGTCGCCTTCCAGCGCGGCATCAATGACCACACGGGCAATCCTGCTACCTTCCTTCTCGAACTCCTGCACGACCACCGTCTTCCGGTTCTTGGAACCCTTCGGGCGTCCGTTTGGATTGCCGCTCTGACCGGGTAGCCAGCCACGAGGTCCGCCGTTCGGGTTCTCCTCTTTATACTTCTGCAACCAATCGGGATCGGTCATTCTTGATTACCTCTACTTTGCAGATTGATTACAGAGCGTCCTTGAGAATGAACGCGGCTTCGGCTTGGGACTTCGCTTCCCGCAACGCCTTCACCTTGTGTGCGGGCGCTCCCACAGCTTTGGTCATAGCCGTAAACACCAAGCCGCTGCGCTCCTCGATCATTTGCCGCGCCCCCTTCATCGCCTTGAGCTTCTTGGCGACTGCTGGGCTGCTGGCTTCGTGATACAGGCGCGTCCTGACCTGCCGTTCTGTTTCGGATACGCCTGACAGGTAGCCCGGTGCCGCGAGCACTGCCGATAGGGTTGTGTGGTCACCCGCCTTCTGCGCCTCGTCCAAGAACTTGTGCCGGTCTTCCGTGGACAGGGTTTTCACATGCGCCCTGATCTCCGCTGCAATCGCCGAACTCCCGCTGTGCTGAATGGGTGAGGCAAGTTGCTGCTCCATCGCCTCAATGCCTTTGGTCAGGTTCGCCATTGCGCTGTCGAAGTGCTTGGTAATTCGGGTCAACTTCTTCTGCGCAAAGTCGTCGGTATGAATCATTGCCTGCGCTTCGTTCCATGTCGGATTTTTCAGGCTGGCATCCTTCGCTGACCACACGGCCTTAATGCCTTCGTAGGCCTCGCTGAATGCGGTAGCGACCTGACCGAGATACGGCGCGGTGTCATCGTCGTAACCGTCAATCTGTTTGATGTTGTCCGGGTGCAATGCCGGAGTGACCTTTGTTGAAACTTCTGTATCTGACATGGCATTACGCTCCTGATAAACGGCTGCTGAATTACTTGCTGCTTACAGCGTAGGGCAAAAACAAAAACATCTACAAATAAAACAATGGTTTACAGCCGTTAAACAGGTAATTCCGTGTTATTCGTTCTTGAACTTCGCCTGTAATAACCACAATAGGCAGGGCCGCTATAAGCTGCGCTGTGGGCCGTTACGCAGTGCCGCCAATACCCATGCACCGGCAGCACTGCGAGCGTGGCCCCTGCTGCCGCTGTAGCGGCCCACGTTGTCGGTTAGCTGGTGCTTGCTGTGCTGTATGGCGGCAACCACATGCTGTCAGCAAAGATTGCATCAGGGTCAAGCTCCGAGCATTCCAGCAACATCCTCAGCGAGTCGTACATAACCACACCATCGTCGCCCACCATCCGGCCTTGCGGGTCCATGAGCCAGCTACGCTCCCTCACTTCTAACCCTCTGGTTGAAATGTTTTCACAAGTCCAAGCTCCAACGGTTAGCATTGCCTCGATACCAATCCCACCATTGGAATGAGGGTCGCTAATCATCCAGCCTATTACCGGCAACGCTTCGAGCTGCAACGGGTCAGCCTCTACAAATCGAATCACATACCAGCCGGGTTGAGCTTGGACTATCTGACGAACTTCTTTCATTGTCGTTTCCTCGGTTATTGCCACATGAAGTGGCGGTTTTGAATTGAGTTATTGCGGTCAGTTGTGCAGTTCGCCCCTTACCCTAAACACTGCACAACTGGCACAACTGCACTAAGTTAAAAAAAACGGGCTTCCCCCCTGTGCAGTTTGTACAGTTGTGCAATGTTTTAAGGAGGGGGGCTATTGCACAACTGAAAGGCATCAGTTCCGCTGGTAATAAAGTCGGCCATGCTCACCCGGTGTGGCAAATACCGTATGAGTCACCGCCAATCCGTTATCAGCGTCGATCCAGTGCCGCCGGGACGGTTCATACCCGAGCCGATCATGTACAGCCTTTCGGTCAACCTTGCCGCCTTCGTCCAGAAGCTCCAGGACTGTGGTAATAATCGCGGATATGTTTTTCTGCTTGTTCGCGGTTCGGGTGCAACCTGAACCGTTGCTCTGGTCGTCCTCGCCCCGCGCTGCGTCAATCATCATGCGGGCGTGCTGGTAGTCCCATTCGATGGGCCAAGCGTCCACCTTGCATAGAACCGTGTCGTTACCTTCCGCCCGTGTGGCAAGGGTGTGAATCGGGATCGTGCTGTAGGTCGTCGCGAAGAACCCTGTCAGGGAATGCTTGACCGTGCAGACTACGAAGTGATTTTTTGCCCGTTTGTCATTCAAGTGAATGAATGCCTGTCGAGGTGAATTGACCCATGCGCCCGAGCCTGCCACGCTGTCTGAAAGGTCGTCGTGCTTGCCCTTGTTTGAATGTCCAATCACTGCAATGGTGACACCGTGCTTTTCGCAGAGGCTTTGCAGGTAAGCCATTAGACGCTTCACCCCTGCATCGCTGTTCGGGCTTTCACTCGCGCCCCATGTGGTAAGCGCCACCGCCGTATCTAGAACAACAAAGCGGAGTGGTCGCGGTAGTTCTTGGTCGTGGATAGCGTCGGCGTGCTGCTTGGCCTGAATGATCGCCGCATCAAGATGTTCATAGGTATTGAAGGTTGACGCGATTGGCTTGCCTGTCATGTCTGTCTTTGTCACTACCGCTTTGACTACCAGCAGCGTGGCGTCAATGCCTCCCGCTTTGGTATGCCGAACCCTGATCCAATCTGATAGCTCTTCGGTACTCACCCACAGGGTTGAGGCGTACTCACTCATCTGCGCGGCTAGTGTGGCAACAAACGATGACTTGGCAGTGCCGCCTCGACCGTAGAATCCAATCACCTGCTTCCGTGGCAACCAAGGGTCAATCAGGTATTCGAGTTTCGTTGTGGAATCACCGGACATGGCAACCTCCAAAATGATTGAGTCAGGGTCGGCGGGGCGCGGCATAACTGCACCTGAGGCGCGTTGGGCTCTAATCTTCTCCTTCTCAAGAGCAGCCTTTTCCATCTCAGCGGCGGCCTTGAGTCCTTCGGTTCTAGACTCGGTGTCACGAAGTTTTATAAGTTCCTGTTCCCGCTTCTCGGCAGCGTCCCGCATTTTCTGCAAGTGCTCGGGCATAGGTAGATCAGCCATGCTGCACCTCCCGCGACTGCGCCGCGCTGCCGCTGGCTGGGGCCGCTTTCACGGCAGGGGTGCCGCAAGGGTATTGGCCACCCTGTGCGCTGTCCTGTGCGCCGCTATACGCGGCCTGCAAATTATCCGAGCCGCCTGAAATGGCGTTCGCTATACTGGGGATACCCATTTGTAAGTTCCTCTTTCAGCCGGTGCGCCAACACCGGCTTTTTCTTGACTGGCTTATTAGCGCCTTACACGAAGCGTTGGCGGCAGCGTGCAGCGCTGGAATTAGCTGGGCTTTCCGAATACCGAACATGCTTTACACAGTTACCTGTTCGAACTCGACGCGCTGTGACTCAAGGAAGGCATCGAGGTCGGCCACCTTGTATGTGGCGCACTTGCCGTTCTTGTAGTACGGGGGGCCTTTCTTCTGACTGGCCCATACGGTGAGGGTGTTGTAGCTGTTGCCGAGGTATTCGGCTGCCTCGCGGCGGGTGAGGCGGTCGGTAGGCTTGAGAGCGCTGAAGTCGGTCATTGTGGTGATCTCCGATCATCCCACCGACTGCGCAAACGAAAATGGGCAGTGCGGTAGGCATCGGCACCTGTTTCCAGATACCTGATGCTTCCCACACTGCCCATGCAGTGATCTCAGTTCCCGTCGATTGCTACCCATGCAGCAGTCAACGAGCGCATCCCGAAGGATGTCCCGCCCCGTGCATTGCACACGTGACGGATTGCGAAGCGTTGTTAGGGGTAACTATAACAAACTACATTGCCCCATGTTTGATAATTTGCGCTACCTCCAAACGATTCAAATAAATTGCCCGCTCTTGCAAATCCATCGGCGTCATTTCAACTACTGTTTTGTCGTAGCTATAAGCGATAATATCAAAGAGGCAGCGCAGCGACATATTTGGCTCGTCATTCTGGAAGCCGGTATTACCTTCCCAATCGTTCATTACGACAGTCACAAACTCAAGTATTTCTTTAACGTCATCGACGGAGAGGATTTTAAGGGAGTGCATTTTGTTCGACATGGTGAGTCTCCTAACTGGTGCTCACCGCCGTAAACGAAAAAGCCGACGGTGAGCGTTAATTGATAAACGCTACGAACCGCCGGCTTGCCCATGCAAACTATTCAGACCCGCTTTGCTATATCAGCCCATGCTGTAGCTGGGCGGGCTGGCTACTGGTATTCAGCAATCTATATCAAGCCAAGTCCGCCGTCAACAAAGTGAACATGGCGTCAGTTTTCTTCACAGGCGTTAAGTAGTTCAGTCCAGCTTGAGGTCGTCACCGAACTCATTTATCACTGAGTCCCATTTGTCGATCTCACCCTGCATCTCATGCGCCAACGATTGCTTTGTTATCCAGTCGGCTATGGTTTGAGCTTCGGGCAGCATATACCGCAAGTCCTTTTTCCTTGTGTAATGCTTCATCGTGACATCGTGGTCGTCCTTGTGATTTGCCAGCAGCTTGACCCGCCACCGCTGTATATTGCATTCATCACCAATAGCAATAAAGGTGCGTCGCAAGTCATGATGATGCAGATGCAAGCCTGCCACCTCGCTGACCATGCGCATGGTGCCGCGTGCGTCCTGCATGTGGCCAACCTTCGCCCCAGCCCGCGACGGGAACACATACTCTTGATTCCCCCGGCGTGCTGCATACCGGACGGACAGCAGCGAGTGAAGCTGTTGGCTCATGGGCACAGTCACCACGTTGTGATTCTTCGTCTCCGCGAAGGTGAAGCTGGGCACCTCGTCATCAAGATTCACATGCTCCCAGCGCAGCTTTGACCCTTCCCCTATGCGGGCACCAGTCAGGATCAGGAACATGACAAGGTGAGCAGCGCAAGCATCAGAAGGAGTGAAGCGTTCGGTGTCGGTGCGCGTGGTCAGCAGTTGCCACACCTCGCCCATCTTATCCAGCGGCACAATTTCCTCTCGGGCCTCCTCCTTGCTCCAGGTAATCCCTTTGCTATTGAACGCCTGTGTCACAGGATTGATCGGTAGTATCGGATAAGACCCATCCGGTGCCATGTTCGTCTCGCGTGCCCAATTGAGAAGCGCTCTCAAATTTCTGAATACCTGATTAGCCTGAACTGGGCCTGCCTCCGATAGTTTTCTGAAACGCTTGATGCAGGCGTCACGGGTTATATCGGCCACAGGCTTTTCAGCCCAGTCCGCAAGGTACTTGGCGACACACTTCTTAATATCAGCTTTGCTGCTGGGACGAAGTCGGCCATTTTTGGTGCGTTTATTTTCAATGTAGTCCTCCATGACATCACGGAGGGTGATTGACTGAACTCGTCGCTTGCGTTTCTCCGCTTGCGGGTCTTTCCCGTCGTGCATCTCGCTCAGGCGATCCAGTGCCCGCTTTCGTGCCTCGGCGTAGTCCAGCAGGTGGCATGGGCCGATGGTATAGCGCCGCTCCTTGCCGGTGCCCTTGATGCGCCCCTGGACGACATAGGACTTGGCCCCGGTCGCTGTGACCCGCACACCGAATCCCGACAGGCTGCTGCACCAATGGAGCTTCTGCCCCTTGGCTGGAATGGGTAGCGCGTCAACGGCGCTCTTCGACAGTTTAGGCATGACGCACCCCCGAAACGCTCATGTAAGCGCTAGTGTAAGCAGTTTCACTATAGCGGGGCAATGACCCATTTAGGATAAATTCAGCGTAATGCGCTGTTTTATATAGTATTGTATAGGCGTGTTTAGTAGTGCTTAGGGGAGTAAATAGCCTGTGCAGGTAACTCATAATCCCTTGGTCGCTGGTTCGAGTCCAGCTGGGCCCACCATGTTTTTCCTGTCTTCCTCTTTCCGCTGCTCCGAGCAAACTCACGGCTCCTGGCCGGTCAGCACCCGCAATGCGGCCTCGCTGGAGATCGCCTGGCCGGGTTCTTCTCCCCACAGCATGCCGATGGGCACGGCGTAGCAGTCAGGCACCTTCAGTTTCAGGCAGTGGCGTCCGGTATAGATCAGCATGCCCCCCCGAAAGTGCTTGCCGGCTTGGTCGGCGAGCCGGGCGAGGCCGGCGGCGTCCTTGGCCTGGACGCTTGCGGCACGCTTGACCTCCACGCCCCAGAGTTCCTGGCCGCGCTCGATGATCAGGTCGACCTCTACTTGATCCTTGTCCCTGTAGTGGGAGAAGCGCAGTTCGGGGTCGACCCAGGTGGCCTGGGCCATCAGTTGTTCCACCACGTGACTCTCCAGCAGGGCGCCGAAGCGCTCGGCCTGGGTCAGCCACTGGTCTGGCGCCAATCGGGTCAGGGCGGCGGCCAGGCCAGTGTCGATGAGGTGCAACTTGGGGCTCTTGATCAGCCGCTTAGCATGGTTCCGGTGCCAGGCGGGCAGCTGCCGTACCAGGAATAGCCGCTCCAGGATACCCAGGTACTTGGCGACCGTGCCGCGCTCCATTCCCAATTCCTTGCCAAGCGTACTGACGTTGAGCAGGCTGGCGGTCCGATAGGCCAGCAGCTCCACCAGGCGCAACATCCCGTCCTCGTCCTGGATGGCGGCGATGTCCCTCACGTCACGTTGGACGATGGCGTTGAGGTACTGGCGGTACCACTGCCGTGCCCGGTGGGGAGGGCGACGGTTCGGCTCGGGGTAGCCGCCCTGGCAGATGATCTCCGCTGCAGGGGGAAGCGGCGTGGTATCGGCCACCATCCTGGGGGAGAGATTCCCCTCCAGGAGGCTGGCCAGTAGGGAGAACTGGCTGATACGTTTTTCTTGTTCGGACAGAGGGTGTAGGTAGATCACCTCCATGCGACCGGCCAGGGAGTCCTGAGCCTTGGGCAGCAGCAGAAGGTTGGCGGAACCGGTGAGCAGGAAGCGGCCTGGCGAGCGGTCCCGGTCGACCACGGATTTGATAGCCAGCAGCAGCTCCGGGGCCCGCTGGACCTCGTCCAAGGTAACACGCTCCGGCAAGCCTTCGATGAAACCGAGCGGGTCCTGCTGGGCCGCCTCCAGCAGGGTGGGGTCATCCAGGGTGAAATAGGCCCGCTCGGGCTCTATGCGCTTGGCGAGGGTTGTCTTGCCGACTTGCCGGGGACCCAGCAGGCAGACCACCGGGGTATCGGCGAGCGATTCCACGACACGGTCACGAATCAGCCGAGGTAGGTAAGACGTGGCCATGTCCAATCTCCAGCATCGTTCAGTTGCTGGTTATTGTAGCGTCCAATTGCGGGTTGTGTCAGCGTCCAATTGCGGGTTTTGTCAGCGTCCAATTGCAGGTTATGTCGCCGTCCAATTGCAGGTTATTCCGTCGTCCAATTGCGGGTTAAGTCAGCGTCCAATTGCGGGTTGTCGGCTCGCCCAAGCTGCTACGCTACCATCCTCACAGCTCGCCACCCGGATGCGATCAGCTGTCGCCATTTCGATACTCAAGTGCCTGAAATTGCCAAAGAGTGTGGATCATTATCCGGTACATGAACCGTCTCCCTTCTGGTGATGTATAAGGTCTACAGCGAATCGGCAACCGGAGGATTCTCCATGGCACGCGAGTTCGATGCCGTGCTGCGTGGTTTCGACGACTTGCGCCCCGGCCAAGGCGTCGAGGTGGATACCGAAGACCGGGTGGTCGCCCGGTTGCCGAAGAAATCAAACTGGATGATTGATCACGATTAACCCTGTTGGGAGGGAAATGATATGCGAATGCTATCTATCGGGCTGTTGACCGGCGTGCTGGCTCTGGGACTCACTGGCTGCGGCACCACCACTGGCGAGCGAGCGCTGAGTGGCGCCGGCCTGGGGGCGGCCGCCGGCGCCGGCACCGCGGCCATGACCGGCGGCAACATGACCAAGGGGGCGGTGATCGGTGGCGGCCTAGGCGCTGCCGTCGGGGCGGCCACCAACCGCGATGACATCGACCTGGGACGCCGGCGTCGCTGATCCCTTGGAACAGGGGGCGGGGCAGGAGTGGTGAGAGGGTCAAACCAACTGGATCGGGCCGGGGTAGCGTGCCACTGTTGAGTCTGCCGTGAGCAGCAGGATGCCTTCGCTTTCCGCCTGGGCGATCAGCATGCGGTCGAAAGGGTCGCGGTGGATGGGGGGCAGGTGGTGCACGGCCAGAGCATGGCCGCTGGTAATGGGTAGTTCGATATAGCCGTTATCCGCTAGACCCCGGCGTAGCAAATAGGGGTCGACCCTGAAGTCCTCTCGGCCGAGGCCGGCCTTGATGGTGACTTCCCATATGCTTGCCGAACTGAACCAGAGTTCGTTGGATTCGTCGAGAAGCCGCGCACGTGCCGCTTCGGAGAGCTGTTCGGGTTGTGAGGCCGCCCACAGCAGCAGGTGGGTATCCAGCAGCAGGATCACGTGGTGGGCTCGCCTTCGAACTCGTCGGCGACGGTGTCGCCTCCCATGGTGTCGAAGTCCTCGGGGATCTCGAAAGCGCCTTTCAGGAAGCCCAGGCGCTGACTCTGACCGCTTGCCGGGGCATCCATGGGCGTCAGCTTGGCGATGGGATGGCCTGCCTTGGCGATCACCACGGTTTCTCCCTGGGCGGCGCGAGCCAGCAGACGTGAGAGATGGGTCTTGGCTTCGTGGATATTCACGATATCCATGTTTGGCTCCTGAGGCTCATAAACTAAACTAAGTTGGTCTAGTTTAGTTTGTCTGTCCAGAATCCGCCAACTTCCGTTCTGCCCCTTCCGCATGGTTGGTCGACATGTTGTGCGACGAGCAGACCAGTTAGCCGAGGCGCTTGGCCACGGCGAAGATCAGTCCTGAGGCCTTCTCGAGGCCAGGAAAGTCGCATAGACCGGTGTCTACGAATACAGGGTAAGATCAGCTCTCTCCTAACGCCACTCCAGATCCACCGCGATCGGGTCGTGGTCCGAGGAGCGGAAGGGATCGGGGCTGAAGTGGGGCGTTGCGTTGTCCGGTCCGTCGTAGCCGAGGAAAGGAGGCTCGTCGGCATTGATGGGCCACGGCCGCACCTCTGTCACTGCCGCGGCCAGTTCGGGGCTGGCCAGGGCATGATCCAGGTAGCCCGACTCACCGCGGAACACATAGCTATAGCGGCGCTCCGGCGGCAGCTTTCGTGCGATCAGATTGACCAGTCCTGCGTGGGTCAGGGTGCGGATCGGGTCCTCGGCGCCGTAGGCGTTGAGGTCGCCGATCAGCAGCAGGCGCTCGTGTCCCTCGGCGGCAGCGAGGCGGCCCAGGAAGCCGTTCATGGCCTGTGCCTGTTCCACCCGGCGCTGGTTCCAGCAGCCCTGGCCGCGGTCGGTATCGCCCCGGGGCGGGCAGCCGGTCTTGGACTTGAAGTGGGCGGTGACGACGCCGAAGACGGGGCCGCCGTCCAGGCTGCGGAAGAAGGCCGCCAGCGGTGGGCGGTGATGGGTGGGGTCGTCGTCGGCATAGAGCTCGCTCACGGCTTCTACCCGGTCCGGCCGGTAGATCAGGGCGAGCTTGATGGCATCGCTGCCGCGGCTGGCATTCCCACCGACCGCACGATAGCGGACTCCGGTCCGCTCGCTCAGCTGTTCGACCAGGTCGGCCAGGGCGCGTGGGTCGTTCTCGACCTCCACCAGGGCCAGGATGTCGGCCTGCAGGCCCTCAACCGCTGCGGCGAGCTTGGCTCGCTGGCGTTCCAGCTCTTCGGCGTTGGCGGCGCCGCGCTGGCCGAGGGTGGTGAAGTAGTTCTCCACGTTGAAGGTCGCCACCCTGAGCCGCTCTCCGGGCTCGGGCAGCGGCCCCGGGCGCGGGTTGGCGTCCTCGAAGTATGGCTCCAGGGTCGGGTGCAGGCGGTAGGCGTCGAAGGCGTGGGTAAGTATCCCGGTCAGCCCCTCGACGCTGCTGCCGACGCGGCGGGTGCCGTCCGCATCCAGATAGGGAATGGGGGTCGGAAAGGCGCGGTAGCTGCCGTCGTCCAGCACGAGGATATCCCGCTGCTGGGTCTCGCCGGGGGTATTGGTGGGGCGGAACAGGCGTTCGGCGGCAAGCGCGAGGGAGCCGTAGCGGGCGAGCTCGTAGTTGCCGGTGACGGTCAGGGCCTGAGGAAATGCCAGCAGCAGACCCTCCAGCGTTGCCAGCTCTGATTCGTCGAGCGGCCACTCCACCGCCTTCGGCTCCGGCAGCTGGTCGCTGGCGCAGGTCTCGATCCGCTCGACCCGCTGCAGCTGGATCTGGCCGCGGTACTCGCCGGTCCGGGCGTGGAGCTGCAGGTGTGTGCCGGGAGCGATAAGCGCCGCGTCGCTTGGCGTTGCGCTGGGCATATAGACGAACAGGCCGACAGGGCCCTGCTCGGTCGCCTGTTGCAGATAGAAACCATTGAGTCGCTCGCGGCCGAGAAACTCCCCGGTCACCACGCCGTCGGTGATCACCTCGTGGCCGGAAGGCAGGGCCGGACGTTCGCCATGGCCCTTGATGGCGGCCAGGTCGGTGCTGGACGGCTCGGGGCAGCTGGCTGCGGCCGGTGCGGCCCCCAGCAGCAGGGCGAGCAGCAGGGGTAGTGGCCCTATGCATCGGGCCACGGCATGGCGGCGGCGCTTGTCGGTGGCAGGGGGCTGGTCAGTGTCGGTCATGGTGCTCTCCATGGCGAAGGCGGACAGATGGCGCGCGACTCGGGCTAGTCCAACGGCCGGAAACTCTCACGATCCCGCTAGGACGCCAGGCCCGCCAGCATCACCACCACACCATAGGCCGTTACCCCGGCTGCGACCGGCCAGCCCAGTGTACGCTTGTGCCACCAGACAGCCAGGGTTGCCAAGACGCCGATGAGGGTGGCCAGCCAGGAGAGGGCGCCAGGCGCTACCGGCATCAGCGAGACCCCGAAGACGGCGGCAATCATCAACGGGCCTAGCAGGCTCAGCCACTGGGGCATCGCCTCCAGGCTGTCGTCGTTGGCTTGCCGTTCCAGGCGACGCTGCATCCACACCAGAGGCAGTAATCGCATCAGCAGGGTACCCAGTGCCGAAGCGAGGACGGCGACCCAGAGGGCGCTACTCATGGCGTTCTCCTTTCCCTGCGGTAACGAACGTCACGCTATAAAAGCACAGCGCGCCGCAGACGGCGGCAAGCGGAATCGCCACGTTGGTGAGCCCGCTCATCGTCAGCAGCAGGGCGATGCCGATGGTGATGGCCAGGGCCAGGCTCCAGCGCCGCGAGGTGAAGCGGGGCGCTATCAGTACCAGGAAGAGGGCGGGCAGGGCGAAGGGCAGGATCTCGCCCATCAGGGCCCAGCGGGCGACCAGTTCGCCACCGGCCACCGCGCCCAGCGCCGTGCCACCGATCCAGCTCAACCAGGCCAGCAGAGCGGCGCCGGTGAACCAGCCGAGGCGCTGAGAGGCCGGTAGCTGGGGCAGGCGTGCGTGGGCCACGGCGAAGACCTGGTCGGTAAGGCCGTGCATCAGCCAGGGCCACCATCGGCTGGACGTCAGCCAGGGGGCCAGGTTGGGGGCGTAGACCACGTGGCGCACGTTGATCAGCAGGGTCATGGCCACCACCAGCCACAGCGGCGCCCCGGCGGCGACCATGCCGACGAACAGGAACTGGGAGGCACCGGCATAGATCAGCGTCGAGATGAGCACGGCTTCCCAGGCACTGAAGCCAGCCTGGGTGGCAATCAGCCCGAAGGAGATGGCCACCGGCACATAGCCACCAAGCAGCGGAATGGCCTCGCGCATGCCCGTCAACCAGGCGCGGGACGGCGAGGACGTGGCTTGCAGGCTCATGAGGTGGTCTCCTCGTGATAGACGACGCTGAGCAGCAGCGTGGCCCAGGTGTCCCCGGTGCGATAGAGGTGCGGGCAATCGGCGGCGAAGGTGAGGGTGTCGCCGGCCGAGAGGTGCTTGGTGGCGCCTTCCGGCCCGGCCTCCAGTGTGCCGCTGATAAGCGTGAGGGATTCCCGGGCACCCGGGGTATGGGGCTCGGCTCGGCGCGTGGTGTGGGGCGCGCAGCGCATCCAGTAGGCATCCACCTGGGGGTGATCCTTGCCCTGGTCGAGCAGGCGCACCTCCACGCCATCCTCGCCAAGCGGCACGGCAATGGGGGCCACAAGAGTGCCGAAGGGTACCTTCAACTGCACCGCCAGGCGCCAGATGGTGTCCAGGGTGGGGTTGCCATTGCCCTGCTCGAGGCGTGACAGGTTCGACTTGGCGATGCCGGCGGCGGCGGCCAGCTGCGAGAGCGACCAGCCTTGCGCCAGGCGCAGGGTCTGCAGGTGCTGGCCCAGCGTACCGAGTGAGAGCTTGTCCATGATGGTGGGTTCCGAACCGTTCCTTTTAACGAACGTTCTATAAAAGGAACGGCTCTGTCAAGCCCTAACCGCTCAGCCCCCACACCATACGTCATGCTGGCGGGGCCCTTAAACGAAGGCCGAGTCATCAGTCTGGACCGTCACGCCACCTTCCTCCCCCGGCACCATGACCATGAACTCACCGTTGCCGAGGTAGGTCACGTCGTGGCCATCGTGAGTGCGGAAGGTTGGAGTACCGCGCGTGGCGCCCGTATGCTGCATTTCGCTGAGTTCACGTGTGCTGACGAACATGTCGATCATGTACTCACGGCCCTGGTCGTCGAAGGCCATCACGGTCTTTTCATGGTGGGTCAATGTGTTGCCCTCCCGATGATGTCTTCCCGCTGATGTATAGCAACATACATAGCAACGCTGCGGCGGCCTGGCGAGTCGCCGCCCGCCATGCCTCTTGGGTGGGTCCCTTCCGCCGGGGTGTCGCCCCGACTGCCCTCGAGTCATCGCCTGTCGGAGCGGTCGCCCGGGCGTCGATTCGTATTCCTTTCGGATTGCCGTCTATCAGTTTTCTTCCCGCGCATGCCGCTCCAGGCGTTTTTCGCCTTGGCTCGGTTCGCAGGCTTTCTCAACCAGTTGATAACGGCGAACAAGATCCATTTTCTCATACAGACCTCCCTGCCTGAGTGAGACTGAGATTGTTGGCTAGAGCGTCAAAGATCTTGATCACGCTCAGGGTTGGGTCGCTGTGAGGTTTGATATGGCCTGATGTCTTGTGAAGTGGTCCAATTGGAGCGGACACCCCGATAAGCCTCATAATGGAGG
>NZ_JAHXBV010000050.1:0-15851 GCF_019915905.1 Halomonas sp. ANAO-440
CCCGGTGGTGTGAGAGGACGGGGGAGGCGACTCCCCCTCCTACTCGATGGCAGCAGCTACAACTGGCCGCCCTGCGCCCGGAAGGTCGGATCTCATGGAATCTGTCAGACTAGGGTCGTTACTGACCCGAAGAGAGTGAAGAGGAGCATATGAGAGAAACCACCAAGCCCTGGTCCCAGCCCATGCCGGAGCAGCAGTTCACCCTGATGCAGCAGATTCTGGATGCTCCCAGCCCCGTAGGGTTGGAGGGCGCCATGACCTACGGTGTGCTCAAGCCCTATTTCGATACCTTCGCCCCCGGCGACTGGCATCTACACCAGTACAAGGGGCATGCCGGCGTGGTGCTGGACACCCACCCCGGCCGGGACGACCTGTTCAAGGTGATGATCATCGGCCACGCCGACAAGATCCGCATGCAGGTGCGCAGCATCGGTGACGATGGCAAGATCTGGATCAACACCGACGCTTTCCTGCCCAATGTGTTGGTCGGCCACGAGGTCAAGCTGTTCAGCGAGGACCCCCAGGTGCCGGGCCATTATCGCATCATCCAGGGCGGCACCGTGGAAGCGTTGGGCGCCATCCACTTCTCCGACCCGGCCCAGCGCGAAGGCCGCAAGGGTATAAAGAAGGAGCAGATCTACCTCGACCTGCAGATCCACGGCGAGAACAAGAAGCAGCAAGTGCTCAATCTCGGCGTGCGTCCCGGCGACTCCATCATCTTCGACCGCCCCATTCGTCCCGGCTTCAGCCCCGACACCTTCTACGGCGCCTACCTGGATAACGGCCTGGGCTGCTTCGTCACCGCCGAGGTGGCGCGATTGATCGCCGAGGCCGGCGGTACCGAGCAGGTGCGCGTGTTGTTCGCCATCGCCAGCTACGAGGAGATCGGCCGCTTCGGAAGCCGTGTGCTGGCCGGGGAACTGCGCCCGGACGTGGTGATCGGCGTTGACGTCAACCACGACTACGTGGCGGCCCCCGGTATCGGCGACCGGCGCATGCAGCCGCTGGAGATGGGCAAGGGCTTCACCATGTCGGTGGGTGCCATTGCCAGCGAGCAGCTCAACCGCATCATCGAGACCACTGCCCGGGAACATGGTATTCCCATGCAGCGGGACATCGTTGGCGCCGACACCGGGACCGATGGCATGGCCGGTGTGCTGGCTGCCGTAGATTGCGCCGCCACCTCCATCGGCTTCCCCATTCGCAACATGCACACCATCTCCGAAACCGGTAACACCCAGGACGTGCTGGCCGCCATCCACGTGCTGACGCACACCCTCCAGGCGCTGGATGCCTTGCCGGACCCGCACCGCGAGTTCCTGGACAACCACCCGCGCCTCGATGAGGCATCCCGCCTGGGACACCAGGGCTCGACCAAGCCCGACGATGAGGAAAGCGACAACAACAAGAGGGGAGACGAGTAGGCCGCCAGGGTAACCAGAAGCGGTCAACCCGAGACATGATCATGAGAGCAGAGCCCCATACTCCTCTGGCAGGTCAAGTCCGCAAGGTGCTCGAAACGGCACCCGAGGCGATGTTGCCGATGACCTATCAGCAGCTCGCCGAGGCGCTGGGCCTCAAGCCCCCGCGCACCATCCAGCGCATCGCACATGCCCTGGAAACCCTGATGCGTGAAGATGCCGAGCAGGGGCAGCCCTTCATCGCAGCGCTGGTTGTCAGCCGCCGGGGCGAGGGCCTACCAGCGCAGGGCTTCTTCGATCTTGCCGTGGAGCTGGGGCGCTTCCCGGCGGATCCGGAGCAGCACGCAGCGGCCTATCGGGAGGAGTTCCGGCAGGTGATGCCTTCCATACATCACATTCGCCCACTTGGCGGAGGCTGATACAATCCTTGGTGTATTCAGAACACAAGTTGCGGAAGGAAGGTAGAGATAGCTGGTACAAAGGCCAGCAGAAGCAGGCATCCGATAAGGGCTGCCAGGAAAGGAATTATCATGCGAGACAGTTGCCCAATAGAGACGCCGGAAATACTGCAAGTGGCAAATAGAGTAATACCTACAGGTGGTGTTGCCATGCCAATAGCCAGCGCCACGACGGTAATGACACCAAAGTGAACCATGTCGATGCCGAGCTGTTGGGCGATAGGGGTGAATATAGGCACAACCAGCAGAATGATAGCTCCAGTTTCCATGAACGTGCCGAGAATCAGATACATCAGGATCATCAGCATCAAGATAATGTAAGTGTTGGTTGATAACCCCAGGATGGTACTGGAGGCCATTTGTGGGACCTGCTCGATAGTCATGATCCAGCCAAAGGGACTGGCAACGGCAATGAGAAGCACGATCATTGCCGAGTTCAATGATGCCTTGTAGAAGACCGGGGTGATATCTTTCCAGCCAAGCTCCTTGTAAATGAAAATACTGACAAAGAGGCCGTATACGACAGCGATGCCAGCCGATTCTGTCGGCGTGAATACCCCTGTCATGATTCCACCAAGAATGATGATGGGCATCAAGATTCCCCAGGAGGAGTCAAGCAGCTTTTTCCAGCGTTGCCGCCAGCTCTGCTTTTGCTCTGCAGGATAGCCCAGTTGATGAGAGCGTATGATGCTGACAGCGATCAGTGCGCCAGCAAGCATGGCGCCAGGCAGGATACCAGCCACAAACAATTGCCCGATGGAAACATCGGCAACGATACCAAACAGGATAAAGGTAATGCTAGGTGGAATCACGACACCAAGGCATGAAGCGGAGGCAACGACAGAAGACGCATACGGCCTTGAATATCCGCGCTTTACCATTTCGGGAATGGTCAGTTCGCCGACGGCCGCAGCGGTGCCGGGAGCCGATCCGGAAATAGAAGCAAAAAACGTACAAGCCATGACTGAAACAGCGGCGAGTCCGCCCTTGAAGTGCCCGACCAATGCACTCGCCAAGCCAACGATTCGTTTTGATATACCGCCACGCTCCATGATGGATCCGGCCATCATGAATAAAGGAATGGCAAGTAGAGGGAAGGAATTAATGCCGGCCACCATGCGTTGCGGCAGCATCTCGATGGGCATCATGCCTGAAGCCAGCAAGCTGGCTAATGCTGCAAGCCCCATGGCAAAGCCAATTGGGATGTTGATCATGAAACAGACCACAAGCACAGTAAGAAGTACAGTCAACATGTCATGGCCCCTTGCGCATTGTTTTTAAATTATTTTTAGAATTGACTGCCCCGACCAGACAGTAAAAAAATATAAGTGCGCCCATCGTGGGTACTGAAAAATACACCCAGCTCATGGGGATGCCTAGTGCGGGAGATGATTGAAACCTTGTTGCGAGTACAACTTTCCAGCCGTAGTAAACCAAATGTCCCGAAAAGAACATTATGGCAAGGTATCCAATTATCTCTATCATGAGCTGTATTTTTCTACTGAAGAGCCCGACTATGATGTTGATGCCAATGTGTATTTTTTCACGCACTCCCATGGCAATCGCCAGAAAGCTGCACCAGATGAATATAAACCGAATAGCCTCTTCGCTCCATGAGCTGGATTTATTAAACCCGTAGCGCATGACGACTTGGTAAAATGTCAATGATGCGATGGCAATCATCATGGCAACCAGGCATGACTTGAGAAACGTGTCCAGGTAGAATATTGGGCTAAACGTCTTTTTGTTATCCACCAATATTTCCTTATAAGTTGATCAGGCCGAAAGAAGGACACCGGGGTGCCATGGCTTTGGCACCCCGGTGCAATGCTTATTCAGTCGCCATGATGGCCCTGATGAGCTCTTCACCTCGCGATGCATCGCCGCTGCCCAGCATTTCATAGTAGCTAGGATAAATATGTTCAGCTGCGGCCTCAATAAATGCGTCTTTTTCAACCTCATTGATTTTCATGCCATTGCTTTCAAGCACGCTTCGCATCTCGACCTCGTATTCAACAAGGGATTCACGCTGGATATTGCTTGCTTCCACGGATGCCTGGGATATGATCTCCTGGTGCTCTTCATCCAGTGTCTGCCACCACTTCTCGGCAGCAATATACTGCCTTGGATAATAAAAGTGCCCACTAAGGGAGAGGTAATCCTGAACTTCATAAAAACGTTGGCTGTAAATGAGGTTCATCGGATTTTCCTGGCCATCAACAACACCTTGTTGTAGTGCCGTGTAAAGCTCGCCAAATGACATTGGTACGGCTGAAGCACCAAATGCATTGATCGTGTCGACCATGACCTCACTTTCCATCACGCGAATACTAAGACCCTGCAGGTCTTCCATTGTATGGATGGGTCGCTGGTCATTGGTGAAGTATCTGAATCCCCCGTCGTTATACGCTAGATGCCTGATCCCCACGTCCGTGTATTTTTCCTGAACGGACCTGCCGATTTCTCCATCCAGGACAGTATGAGCATGCTCAATGTCACGGAAGATGAAGGGAAGGTCCCACAGCATGGCTTCTGGCACGAACCCACCCATCGGTCCATTTTCGACATCAGCCATTTCAATCATGCCCAGCTGTATGCCTTCGACAATTGTTCTGGCATCCCCAAGCTGGCCGGCTGGATATATTTGAACACTGATTGCACCGTTGGAGCGCTCTTCCACCATGTCCTTGAAGGCGTTAACACCAACATTCTGAGGGTCGTCAGGGTTCGTATTCCCATTGTGGGCGAACTTGATGTTAACGGTAGACTGTGCGGATGCACTCATTGTCAATGCTGCAAACAAGGTGGTGGCAGCCACAAGGCCTGCTATTGCAGAGCCTGATTTCTTGATGTTCATATTGTTGTCCTTGTATTGATGGCTTTCTTGGTATTTTGCTTAGTTTACAGGGTTGCTGGCTTTCCCATTTCTTATTGTTCTGACTATTTCCTGTGATGCTTTTTTTCTTAATGCTGCTACAGAGTCTTGGGATAAAAAGGCCGTGTGAGGAGTGATGACAACATTATCCAGGCTGGAGAGCTCAGGCGCACCTTCTGGAGGTTCCTTCTCCAGTACATCCATGGCTGCTCCGGCGAGTCGGCCTTCTATCAGCGCGGTAAAAAGGTCATTTTCCTGTATGAGCCCTCCTCTGGATGTGTTGATAACAACGGAGGTTTCTTTCATTTTCGACAATGTTGATTTATTTAGTATGTGCCTGGTGTCCTCTGTCAGTGGGAGATGTAAGGATAGAAAGTCGACTTCATGAAGAAACTCATCGAAGTCTTCTATCTGGCTGATGTGGTGTTGAGCGAGAAGGTCGGGTGAACTATATGGGTCATAGCCCACAACTTCCAAGCCAAAAGCCCTGGCTCGTAGAGCCACCTGCTGTCCGATGGCACCACAGCCTAGCAAGCCAAACTTCTTTCCTCTGAGCTGAGGCACGCTTTTCGCCTGGTTGGCATTCCAAACACCTTGCTTGACTTGGCTATCCAAGTGGCAGATTTTTCTCACCAGAGCAAGGAACATTCCGAAGGTATGGTCTGCCACTTCATCCTGGCAATAGTCCGGAACGTTAGCAACGATGATTCCCTTTCTCGATGCCGCCTCCACGTCTATGTTGTTATATCCGATGCCGGCTTTCACTATTATCTTGCAGCGATCCAGCTGCTCAATGAGCTCTGCACTTACGTCGGCATAAACGACCAAGAGCGCATCAGCATCTTTTCCCAGTTCGCCTAGGCTGGCAAGTTCGCCAGAAGGGCTTAGCCTGAAGTCGATGCTTTCTTTTTGGAACACATCTTGCTCAACCAGTGTGTCAGGAAAGATCGTGTCTGTCATCAAGACCGAGGGGTTCACAATATTGTCTCTCTTTTCATTTCTGTTATTTTTATACAGCAAGGCCTAGCACCATCGTTGTGATGCGACGCCACCGTCATGCCTGCTGCAAGGTTTTTCTTTTTATGCGATTTTTAACGCGTTAGTCAGGGTGCCAATTCCGTCAATCGTTACGGACATTACATCACCGCTATTGACCGGGCCAACCCCATGGGGCGTGCCGGTGAGAATGACATCGCCTGGCAGTAGAGTCATGCACTTCGATACATAACTTACGATCTCGTTGACACCAAATATGAACATGTTGATGTTGGAGCTTTGTCGGACCTCGCCGTTTACGGTTAGCTGGATTTTAGCATCTTTATGATTGATATCGCTTACGATGCCCGGACCCAGTGGGCAAAATGTGTCAAAGGACTTTCCACGTGTCCATTGCTTGTCGCTCAGTTGAATTGCGCGAGCGGTGAAGTCATTGGCGCAAGTAAACCCGAATATTGCTCCCTCTGCCTCATTGGCTGAAATGTTTTTTGCTTTCTTCCCAATGACAATGGCCAGCTCGCCCTCATGGTCAAGTCGCCCAGTATTACTGGGTGCGACGATGTCATCTTCGTGTGCAATAACTGTAGTCGGTGGTTTCAGGAACAGCAGCGGTGCCTCAGGCAGCGCTTCATTCATTTCTTTGGCATGATCCAGATAATTAAGACCTACGCAAACCACTTTTGTTGGCTGACAAGGTGGGAGTAACGTGACTGAGGAGGCAGGTACCGTCTCATCGCTCAGCTCAGGGTTTTCGAACATACTTCCTTCAAGCTTCGTGACGAGGCCATCCTTCATGTATCCTTCGTATGTGTTGTTGTTATGTTCATAACGGACGTACATATTTAAACTCCGGCTTTTGTTATTTCAGTTTTGACGAGATGGTTTAGCCTTTCCTGGACGTCGAGCAGGTGGAGCTGCATTTCTTGTTCTGCACGCTCCTCATTGTGTTGTTTCAAGGCCTCCAGTATTTTTCCATGGAAATTGATAGATTCCTTCATGACAGGCTTGTCGTACCCGACGCTTTTCTGGGTTCGGAATACCAACGTGATGATGGAGTTGTATAAGCTGGCCAATACCCGGCTATTGGATGCCTTCGCGATTTGCTGGTGAAAAGCGATGTCAGCCAGGACATACTCGTCATTATTGTCCTCTTCTTCGGCCTTTACCATAAGCTCCAGTTGCTGTGACATGATGCTTATATCGCTGTTCGTTATCCTTTTTGCCGCCAGGCGAACCATGGCCTTTTCCAGAAACATTCTGGCTTCGGTGACATCTTCGTAGCTGCAGTCGTCCAGCAATATTTTTAGAGCAAGTGTTTCCTCAAGGATGGAAGAAAAGTTTGTGGTAATAACGGTTCCAGCATTGGTTCTATTAAGCAGTCCTTGGAGGGATAGGATTTTCAGCCCTTCCCGAACAGAGGCGCGACTCACACCAAACTGTTCGCACAGCTCCCTTTCACTTGGGATCCGGTCGCCTTCTTTGAGCTCACCACTAACGATCATGGACTTTATCTTGGCCACGACATCGTCACTCAAACTTTTCTTCTCAAGCGGCTCAATTTTCATAAGGCTGTGACTCTGTTCCGGGCTCGATTCCGTGGTTCTATGATCTGATGGTCAGACCACGCTAGTGACTTCAACTTAGCGACACCCGTGAAGCGAGTCAAGATAATTCTGCCATGCACCTGGGCGTTCGAGGTTCCGCTGCCTGGCTGGGCCGCCTGGGCTCGGGCAGCTCTGGGCCCGGTGAGTATCAAAGAGTGGCTTAGGGTCGAGTTGCGAAAGGAGAGGGTGAAGGGGGAGGGACGGGTGGGGGAGACGGCCGAATCAAAGTCGGCAGGCATGTCGTAGCGAAGAGGGCGGTCGCCACGAACGGTGAAGTCATCACACGCAGCAGCGCCGAGTAATCAAGGCCGAAGCGGATCTCCGTGCCGGGTGGCAGGTGATGTTGCGATTCCAGCACCAGATGGTCGCTGCTGGCGGCGAGCACGCTGATGCCCTGTGGAGGGGCCAGGCCATCCGGGTCGACGTCCTGACGTCCGATGGCGGCAATTGTCTGAATGATGGTGCCGCGCTCGCCTGTCTGCGTCGGTACGCCAAAAGCAGCCTCACCCGTTGCACCGCGTGGCGCTGTCGGCTTGGCCAGTGATTCGATGACGGACACCACCAGGGTGAAAGCATCGGCGTGCAGGCCGTTCAGGGGTATTCGCGTGAGCGGGTCGCAGCCCAGCAGGATCGACTCGCCGAGCCGCAGGTCGTTGATTCGGCCAGCGGGCGCTGCGATGGCCCAGGCGAGATTGGCCGAATTGCCGCCGGAAACGAGGGACAGGTGCTGGCCCAGTTCGCTTTCGAGCCGGTTCACGAGTGCAGAGAGCTCACCCATGTTGTCGGCGCTGGGCACGACGCCAGCCCGGCACGCCAGGTTGGTGCCGAGGCCAGCAAGTGCCACATGAGGCGTAAGCGAAATGTGCCGGGCGAAGTCGAGTGCATTCTCTGGCAGTACGCCCTCGCGCAGGTCGCCCAGCTCCACCATCAGCACCAGGCCGTGAACCACCCCGTGCCTGCCCGCCGCCCCTGACAATGCCTCCACGACATCACGTTCACTCACCTGACTGAGGCTGGCGCAGGCCACAGTCCGGTCTGCCTGGTCCGGCGTGGGCGATCGCAGCAGCGTCAGGGGTGCCTGTATACCCGCATCGCGAAGCGCCTCGAGGTTTTCGAGGCGCGAATCACCGAGACGCACCACGCCACCCGCGATCATGGCCTTCGCCACCTCGGGCGAGCCTAGCGTCGCCTTGGTGACGCCGGTGACATCGATGCCGCGCCCGGACAAGAGAGTGACCAGTGTGCGAGCGTTCTCCTCGATCTTGGTCAGATCGATTTCAATGCGAGGGCAGGTCATGCCATTGCCAGTTGCCTGCCTTCCTTGAGTGCAGGAAAGGCGGCAGTGACCATTGCCACCAGTGCCGAGGGGTCGTGCCACAGCGCGTCGGTGGCGGGGAGGCCAAGCTCGGCATCGTAGCGGGCGATGGCCGCCGTGACCTCCGCCCGGGTCATGTCCTCATGATTGATGGTGATGCCAATGACCCTGGTCTTGCCGAACCGTTCGATGAGCTCGATCTCCGATAAGGGGGAGGGCATGCGCACCTGCGGGTAGTCGCTGAGCATTTGGCGGGCCGGCGCGTGCTGCATGATCACTGCCTGTGGCCGGCTGGCGCGCAACACCACCGTCGAGCTCAGGTAGGCGGGGTGACTGAGGGCACCCTGGCCCTCGATCACGATGACGGCAGGGTGCTCGCCTTCATAGGCGGCGAGCACCGCCCCTTCCAGCTCGCCGACACCGAACTGAGCGGGGATGGCATCGAGTGCGACGCCATAGGCGGCGCCTTGCATCAGGCCGGTCTGCCCCGTCCCTACCATCACGGTGTGAATCCCGGCATCGTTGAGTGCCTGGGTGAGCAGCGTCGAGGTGGTGCGCTTGCCGATCGCGCCATCGGTGCCGAGTATGGCGATGCGTACGCAATCGACGCTGTCGATCGCACCATCGAACATGCGCAGATGCTTGGTGGGGCGAGGCCGGCGGATATCATGCAGCGCAACACCGCTGGCGAGTGCGGCCGCCGAGATTTCCGGGTCGTCCGCGAGGAACTCGTGCAGGCCGGATACCACGCCGACACCAGCCGCCACGGCCGCCAGCACCACCGCGCGGTCCGCCTCGGACATGAGCCCCGACAGCGGGGCAAGCCCGAAGATGAGCACGTCGGGAAGGCTATCGGCCGCTGTGAGCGCCGCCGACAGATCGGCCACGATGGGAATGCCTGCCGCCGCCTCGCCCAGGGCGGTGCCCGCGTCTTCGCCGGTCAGGGTGCTGTCGATGACGGAAAGGATGCGATACCGCTCACTGCTGCGCACCAAGCCGTTGGCTGTCTTGCCATCGATGCGCGTGAAGTTGTTTTCGCAGTACACAACGGCCGATTGACGGGCATCATCAGGAGGAGTGGCGGAGCCGAGGATGGCTTGAAGGGAGTCAGGAAGCATGAATCGCAAACCTCAGGTCTGGACCCAGAGGAGGCGACAGGAAGGTCCCGGCCGAGACGGCCGACAGTCAACGAGAGGTCTCCACCAAGATCAGTGGATGTACCTCAGCATACGCAGATCGGGGGCCGGCGTATGTTCGTCAGCGTACAAAGGCCGGGCTCAGGGGATTAAGGCGGGGGCTGAAGGCCCCGCCATGCGGGGCCAGGCTTTCAGAGACCTGAAGTGTAGGGATCAGTGTTGCGGAGAGTAGGGAAGCGATGAGTGGTGAAGCCTGATGCGCAGGTCACCATCCTCGTCCTGGAAATAGCCAAAGGTGTATTCCACTTTGACCTCTTCTCCGGAGTCGACCTCGGTAAAGTAGTAGTTGCCCATGGCAATGGCAGAGTCCTCATCGAGAATGATGCCGTGGTTCTCGAAGCGTACGTTGCTCCAGGGCTGGATGGCGAAGCCGCCATCCTCCGAGACGGCTCCCGTCACGAAATAAGACAATACCTCTTCCTTGGTTGAGCGGAACTGCAATTCCGACGCCTTGGTGGGCTTGAAAAGCACGGTTCCCTGGTCATAGCCGTAAAGGGTGTCGACGACCTCCTCCGCCAGTGCTTCGTAGTCCTCCTGCGAGGTATACGCCTCGCCGATGGCGACGATGGCTTCGCCCCAGGTCTGCTGGGCCTGAACGACATCCGCTTCGGTAATCTGTGCGCTTTGGCCGGCAGTTGCCTGGCCTGCACCGATAAGGACGAAGCTTGATATTGCCAGCGCAGTCAGCGTTTTTCTCATGCTCATTTTCTCTCCATGAAAAGCGGGTTCGTGGGGGAGTGTCCCGCCGACCATCCTATTTGTCGTGATGCATGATTCCATTTGCTTTTGACCTCATGCGTCACTGTGTCGCACATGGCGCACGTCATTTCCACCGAACCTCGCCGGGCACTAATTGGCACTTCCTTGCATGCGTGCGAGACGCCATGAACGCTCGCCAAGCCCCCGTTCGTTATCGTCTGTGTGGGGCTCGGGGGCGCGTCATGCTTGACCGCGGCTGCATCCGGCCCAGCATGCGCTGGTCAGTTCCCTGACGAGGTCCAGTGGCTCACATCTGGGAGAGCAGGTAGTTCGGCTTGCCCAGCATCTTGATCAGCCGCAGCTGCTGCTCCAGCCAGTAGGCGTGATCCTCCTCGGTGTCGGCCAGCAGCCCCAGCAGTACGTCGCGTGTCTGAAAGTCCCGCTCCTGCTCGCACAGCGCGATGGCTTCCTTCAGGGCATCGCCCACTTCGTACTCGAGCTGGAGGTCGTTGCCCAGCATTTCCTCCACGTCCTGGCCGACGCGAACCGGGGTACGGGTATGCATATCGGGCTTGCCTTCAAGGAACAGGATGCGCTCGATAAGCTGCTTGGCATGCCCCTTTTCATCGTCGAATTCATGGGCGATTCGCTCATGGAGCTTGCCAAGCCCCCAGTCGGCGTACATCTCGGAGTGGATGAAGTACTGGTCCATGGCGGCGAGTTCTGCCGCCAGCAGGCCATTCAGGGCATCGATGATGTTCTGCTTGCCTTTCATGCGAATCCTTTTTTCGTCGTGCAGGGGTATCCGATCCATCCTAGGGTTAATTGAGAAATTGGTCAATTTTCCTTTGAATTCAGTTGTTTGGTATTGCCTTTGCGTGCGATTTGCATTTGATTTACATCGCTCGCATGGGTCGTCGCCATGGATGACGGCTTCCACTGAAGCGGTGCGCAGCAAAACAGCCAGCGTGCCGTCTGGCTGGTTGCCGAAATTGGCCGACAAGGGTCAGGAAGAAGCGCCGAAGGGGGCTAGTTCCGCCAGCAGCGGCTCACCTGCCAGGGCTTGCTGCAGTCGGGTTACGAGGATATCCACGATGGCGTCATTCTCACCCACCAAGCGGGTGATGGTGACGCGCAGGTCGGGGGACCGGGTCATTGCCTGTTCGCAGATCTCGGCAATATCGCCCCCTTCGCCGGCGTGGCGCCCGGGGGAAAGGAACAGCATGGACAGGATAACGTCGCCGTGGGCCATGGGGGGAGAGGCGAGCAGGTCGACCAGCAGTGGCTCGTTGAAGCGATAGGCATCTCCCTGGCGGCGTTCCATGGAGGCGAAAGTGACGCAGCTGGCCTCATCGGCAAGCAGCACGCTGAGCTGCCCTGCAAGGTAGTTGCGCACCGCCGTCACCTCCGGGAGCGGACTGCCGTGATCCACCAGTACCACCTTCGGCTGCGATAGCCCCGCCATGCGTTCGCGAACGTTCTCCGCCAGCAGCTGTACCAGGCGCAGATCCACTGGCGCCTGGCTATCCACCAGCGGCAGGGCTACCTTGACGCCGAGCTGCGGGTAGCTGGCTTGAACCTCGGATAGGCGCTCGGGCAGGTAATGAGTCAGCGCCTGGCTGGGGCCGAAGAAGAACGGCAGGATGAGCAGCTCGGTCACCCCCCGCGCGGCTTCTCGTTCCGCCAGGGGGCCCAGGGTCACGGCCTTGTGACCATCGAGTTTCTCGGGGGAAATCTTGTTGGAATGCAGCAGCGAGGTAGCCTCCACTGCTTCGCCAGTGGCCTGGCTCAGGGCATGTGCCAGGCGGCGCAGGTTGAGCGTGGCCTGGGGGCGCAGGGAACCGTTGTCGACGAGCAGAATCTTTCGCATGAAAGCCTCAGGACTGGCGCAAGGCGGGGTGCCGCTGCGCATGGCGGTAGGACTTATCTCACTACCCGGCGGGACAGTGGGTCAAGTGGACCATTTTTACCAGGGTCGGCTCGCATCATTATTCTGCTCATCGTGCGAACCAAATGACAGGCTTAAACGGTGTGACAAGCCCTTGAAGGCGCACGGAAAGGCCACCTGGCTCGGTCACGTCGTGTGCAGCAACCGTGCGTCGCGCCTCAGGCGCAGCATCGTGACGACATTGGTCAGGAAGATCAGGCTTTCTGCAATCGTTCCGCCGATGGAGCCCGCCAGCACGTTGCTGGCGACCCAGCAGAGCGCCGCTGCGGCTAGGGTGATACGCATGGGAATACCGCTCAGCATGAACATGCCGTAGGTCCCCAAAAGACCGGCAGCCAGGGCCGGGATATCCCGCGGCCCGCTCCAGGTCAGCGCGGCCACCACCAAGGTGGCAAGCAGCATGCCGAGCATTAGGAGGATGTTGCGCCGGAAGCGGCGCACCAGGGCGATGCGCAGCACGATCAGCGCCGAGATCCCGGCGGCGACCCAGCTTTCGAACAGTGCGAACTGCACGGCGAAGGCGATATTCGCAAACAGCAGCAGCACGAACAGCCGATCATCGCGCTTGCTGGCGAAGGCCACCAGGCACAGTGCCAGAGCGATCAGGCTGACACCCTGACCCAGCAGCCATCTCAGGCCGATCTCTTCCATGCAGGAGTACGCTCTTGGCAATGGGTGGGGAAGTTCGCCACGCTAACACGCTGTCTGCGCGGGAGGCACGCCTACCTGCTTCCTCCATGGTGGCGCAACGATGTAATGGGCCGCAGAATGAAAGATACTAAGCAGGTTAACTATCGACACGCATTCCGCGAGGCGACATGAATTCCACCATCGAACTGCTGAAATCCCACCGCTCGATTCGCAAATTCACAGACCAGAAAGTGCCGCACGAACTGCTTCTCGAACTGATTCGTGCCGGCCAGGCCGCTGCAACGTCCAACCACGTTCAGGCCTACACCGTCATTCACGTGAAGAACCCGGCCAACCGCGAGCAGATCGCCGAGCTGGCCGGCGGCCAGACTTACGTTGCTACCGCCTCCGATTTCCTGGTGTTTTGTGCCGACATGAAGCGACCCACCGAGGCTGCCGAGCGAATCGGCGCCAACGTCGTGCGCGGCATGACCGAGCAACTGCTGGTGGCCAGCGTGGATACCGCATTGATGGCCCAGAATGTTGTCATTGCCGCGGAGTCCGAGGGGCTCGGTATCTGCTATATCGGTGGTATTCGCAACAACCCCCAGGCCGTGAGTGACTTGCTGCGCCTGCCGGAACACGTCTACCCGGTGTTTGGCCTGTGCCTTGGCTACCCGGCCCATGAGCCTGACGTAAAGCCGCGCCTGCCGGTGGAAGCGGTCCTCAAGGAGGATTACTACACCGACGACAGTGAGCTGGTGGCGGTTTTCGATGACGCCATGCAGACCTACTACGGCCAGCGCAAGGGCGGAAACAAGGACACCAACTGGTCAAAGAATCTGACCCCGCTGTTCGACAGCAAGCTCCGTGCCCATATGCGTGAATTTCTGACCAAGCGTGGTTTCGGGATGAAGTGAAAGCTTCCATCATTACCGAGCTGCCGATCGGCGTCATCAGTGATACCCACGGGCTGCTGCGCCCTGAGGCCCTGACGATGCTGGAAGGCTGCGAACTTATCCTGCATCTGGGCGATGTGGGCAGCCGGGACGAGGACGCCGCCATCCTCGAGCGGCTGGCGGAGTTGGCACCAGTGGCGGCGGTGCGCGGCAATATCGACACCGCGTCCTGGGCCGAGGCGCTGCCGCTGACGCTGGATCTCACCGTCAACGGCTGGCGCCTGCACCTGGTGCATATCCTGCGGAACTTCGATCCCGCCACTTCGTGCGATGCCGTGCTTCATGGCCACTCCCACAAACCGCGTCACGAATGGCAGGGGGGCCACCTGCTGTTCAATCCCGGTGCGGCTGGCAAGCGCCGCTTTCGCCTGCCTATCACCCTGGGCAAGCTCTGGGCCGACGAGCGTGGCCTGCGCGGTGCCATTCTGCATCTGCCGCTTTGCTAAGCTCTGGCACCTGGGTAAATCGCTTTCCGCAATAATGTCCAAGCCTTCGCCTGGGGCTGGGCCTAAGCTATGCCATAGTGGCGTTCAAAGGAGGCCTCGAGCTGAGCGGAAGGCCAAAGGCGATGATAGAGACCCCACTGGCATCGGGCGGGCTTTGAGGTCTCAGCCACACCTACTCACCAGAACGTCCAGGCTCCTCACGATCACAGTCATAGCGCTCCATGGTGCTTGCGGCAGTCGATACAGTGACAAATGCCGACCCGGTACGGGCGCCCCGTCGCCACGATACTCACGTTGCCGCAAAGGCAACCGCCCGTGAATCGGTTCATACAGTGTCTCCTCGAACATGGCCTCGCCAACGCAGATAACCCACTGAAAGGGAACGGCTCCTTTCATGATCCTGCACATGCTGCCAACCGGGTTCCCTGGAAATGCAGCAGGTAACATCCGGATGCCTATGTGTGCCGTCGTACAGATGGGCGGAACACGCAGAACTAGAATGAACAGACCTGACAAGGAGGCGGAAGGATCCCATGCCGGCTCGCCTTATTGATCCTTTCAATGAGTCATCGTTGTTCAGCAAGTACCACTCCCTCTTCCTGGTCAGAACCACCTCCCAATACAGCTAGCGACTGGCTAGCCTGCCGGGAATTACTCGACCACCTACGGCGTGAAGATAGCCGCGTGGGCACCGTTGATTACAGATAACCGCCATCATGCCCGGGCAGTGCCTGAGTCAGGAGAATCGATATGAAACGTCGTATGCGCCTTTTCAGGAAGCCCGTGGTCATTCTGGCCTCGCTGTCATTGATGAGCCCGGCCTTTGTCCAGGCGACGCTGTCGTCGGCTACCGATGAAGAGACCATCACACTCAGTCAAGTGACAGAACCTGCTGATCAAACGGAGGAAGAGCTCCTGATCGAGCAGGAAAACGACGAACAGGCCGAAGCAGACGATCTCGCCGAGCCGGAAGTGACCGAACAGGGCGAAGAGGACGCACTCGCTGAGCAGGAAGCTGATCAGGCCCAGGCAGATGCCCTGGCGGAGCAGGAAGCCGCCGATCAGGCCGACGCCGATGCCCTGGCGGAGCAGGAGGCCACCGAGCAAGCCCAGGCAGATGCCCTAGCCGAGCAGGAGGCCACAGATCAGGCCGAAGCCGACGCCCTGGCCGAGCAGGAAGCCGCCGATCAGGCCGACGCCGATGCCCTGGCGGAGCAGGAAGCCACCGAGCAAGCCGAGGCAGATGCACTGGCGGAGCAGGAGGCTACCGAGCAGGCCGAAGCCGACGCCCTGGCGGAGCAGGA
>NZ_JAHXBV010000051.1:0-2342 GCF_019915905.1 Halomonas sp. ANAO-440
GTAAGCGCTCCAGCAACCCCATCTGTTCCGTCCTGAGTCAGGCCGGTAGGGTGTCTTTCCATTGCCAGGGCAACAGTGAGCCGAGGTCATCGTCCTCGCCGAGGGTGGGCAGCGTCTCGAACACGAACTGCAGGTATTCGTAGGGCGAGAGGCCGTTGGCCTTGGCCGTTTCGATCAGGCTGTAGATCGCCGCGCTGGCTTGGGCACCGCTCGGCGTGTGGCTGAACAGCCAGTTCTTGCGACCCACCACGAAGGGGCGGATGGCGTTTTCGGCCGGGTTGTTGTCCAGCGGGATCAGGCCATCTTCGAGGAAGCGGGTCAGGCGTTGCCACTGACTATCGAGGTAGTGCAGGGCCTTGCCCAGGGTACTCTTGGGCAGTATCTGCTTGATCGATTTATCGAGCCAAGTGCGTAGCTGAACGATCAGCGGGCGGCTTTTCTGCTCGCGTAGCGCCCGGCGCGCCTCGGGGTCGAGTGCCTTGGCCTGCTGTTCCAAGGCGTAGAGCTTGCGGATCTGGTTGAGCGCCCAGTCAGCCTTGCCGGTCTTGCCCTTGGGCTGCACCTTCTGAGCGTCGATGAATTTGCGCCGGGCGTGCGCCCAACAGCCAGCGTGGATGATGCCATTGCGTCGAACCACCTCGGCATAACCTTCATAGCCATCGGTGACCAGGCGGCCGGCATAGTCACCCAACAGGCGCACGGGCACCCGACCGGCTCGGCTGGCATCGTAGTCGAACAGCACCACCTGTTGCCCCGGTGGGCCACCGCGCTGCAGCCACATATAGGACGTCGAACTGGCGGGTCGGTCCGCTTCGGCGTTGACCTGCAGGGTGGTCTCATCCATGTGGATCAGCGGGGCTTGTCGCAAGTGCTGGCGCAACGCCTCGACCAACGGTGTCATCCGTTCGCCGACCTGAACCATCCAGCGTGCCAGAGTATTGCGCGGGATCTCGGCGCCGTGGCGAGCAAATATCTGGCTCTGTCGATAGAGTGGCAAGGCATCCTGGTACTTGGCGGTGGCCACATAGGCGAGCAGCGTGGCGCTGGCATTGCTCTTGGGGAGCAGCTTGGCCGGTGCCGGGGCGATCTGCACGCCCTCTTCGCAGGCCGGGCAGGCATACTTGCGCCGGACATGGCGAATCACCTCGATTCGCGCCGGGACCACATGCAGTTCCTCGCTGACCTCTTCGCCAATGATCTTGAGCTCGGTGCCATCTTCGGTGCAGTGACGCGCCTCCTCGGGGAGCTCGTGCACTACATCCACGCGTGGCAGCTCGGGGGGTAAGGCAACACGACCACCACGAGTGCGGCGCTGGGTTGGTGCGGTAGTCTCGGGTTCTGGCTCGGCAGTGGCCGTCTCGTCGGCAGCGGTGGCATCTTCCTCATCCACGGCCGCTTCTGCCTCATTGATATACAGGTCACCCTGCTCGACCCGGTACTTCTCGGTGGAGGGACCGAACCGGCGTTCAATGGCCAGTCTGAATTGCTCGAAGAGCGACTGCTTGGCGGCTTCCCACTGGGCCTCTTTTCTCGCTATCAAGGCCAGCAAGCGCGCATTTTCTGCCTGCTGTTTGTCCAGCGCCGACTGCTGCGCGGCCAACTTGCGCTGGAGTTCGGCGATGGTCTCGGGCGATGGGGAAGCGGCGATTTTCATGCCGGTCATGATATCAAAACCAGCCGGGCTTGGGCAGTGAAATAGCTACCCAACCGATTGATAATGCAGCGCCTTATGCGGTTGCATGAGACTGATGTCGTAACCGTCGAGCAGCCAGTTCAGTTCCTGCCCAGAGAGTCTGAGCGTGTCGCCGTCCAGACGTGCTGGCCACTTGAAACGCTCCTTTTCCAGCCGCTTGTACCAGACAACGAAGCCGTTGCGTTCCCAGAACAGGATCTTCACCTTGTCACGCTGACGATTACCGAACACGAACACCGCTTCCTCGAAGGGGTTCAGCTCCATGGCCTCCTGGACCAGCAGGGCCAGCCCATCGATCTGCTTGCGCATATCGACCGGTTCGCGGCAGAGGTAGACACGCAATCCGGTATCCGGCCGAATCATGGTGTCATCTCCACGGCGACAAAGCGTGCCGGGCGGTGACGCGGCGGCACCGGCAGACCCTGCACCACCAAACGCTTTTCCCAGGCCAGGAGTGCCGCCAGGTCCAGGGCCTGCTCTTGGGCGTAGTCGCTCAGCGGCAGTTGTCGGGATGAGGCATGGAATAGGTGACCCAGCCAGAAAGCCTGCGTCGAGGTCAGTTCGTTCATGGTGTCCTCCAATACAACAGAGGCCACCAGTGTGATCGACGCTGATCAGCTCAAGAAGATGGGGTTACTGGAGCGTTTAC
>NZ_JAHXBV010000052.1:0-2719 GCF_019915905.1 Halomonas sp. ANAO-440
CTGGGCGACGACGTGCAGATGATGGAGATGCTGCAGACCGGCACCCTGGACATGTCCTATCCCTCCTCGTCGCCGGCCACCACCTACGTCTCGGAACTGGCGGTGTTCGATCTGCCGTTCCTGCTGCCTACCCGTGAAGCCGCCATCGCCGTCATGAACAGCGACGTGGCACAGGAGATGCTCGACGCCTTCGAGGGCACCGGCATCAAGGCACTGACCTTCTCCGAGAACGGCTATCGTCAGCTCTCCAACAGCGCACGCCCGGTGGCATCGCCCGACGACGTGGCCGGCCTGGACGTACGCGGCCTGAGCGTACGCACCATGGAAAACCCGGTGCACCTCTCCATCTGGGAGACGCTCGGCGCCAACCCCACGCCGATGGCCTTCGGCGAGCTGTTCTCGGCCATGGAACAGGGCGTGGTCGACGGCCAGGAGAACCCCTGGAGCACCATCCTGACCTCCAATTTCCACGAGGTGCAGGACTACGGCTCCGAGACACGCCACGTCTACACTCCCTTCATCATGATGATGTCCGAGCGTACCTGGGATCGCCTGGCGCCGGAGTATCAGGAGCTGGTGCAGGACGCAGCCCGCAAGTCGGCCGAGTATGAAATCCAGCTGGCTGCCGAATACGACGATTGGTCGCGGGATCAGCTCGAGGAGCGCGGCATGCAGATCACCCGCCTCGACGACGACCAGATCGCCGCCTTCCAGGAAGCGGTACAGCCCGTCTACGACGAGTGGGCGCCGCGTATCGGTGAAGACCTGATCGCCAGCATTCAGGAAATTGCCAACGCCGCCGGCAACGAGTGATTCCTTCCCTGGACTGATGGGCAAAGCAGGGGGCAACTGTGTCCCTTGCTTTGCCACCGGAGTACTGCATGATCTCATCCACCCCGCCACCCGACCCCGCCGAGTACCTCGACGACCCCAACCGCAAGGCGCTGGAGCTCGACTTCGAGGCACGCAAGGGGCCGGCCCTGTTCCGCTGGCTGACGGTGCTCATGGAGCATCTGATCGCCACCATCCTGGTGGCGCTGATCGTCTCTGTATCGGCCAATGTCATCGGCCGCGCGCTGTTCAACCGCTCGCTGCCCTGGGCCGATGAGCTGGCCCGCATGCTGTTCATCTGGCTGATCTTCATCGGCGCCGCGGCGGCCTTCGCCCGCTACGAGCACATCGCCGTGGATTACCTGGTACGCAAGCTCAAGCCGCGTGCCGCACACGTTCTTTACCTGATTCAGCACCTGATCATCATCGCCCTGATGGGCGTGCTGATCTGGGGCGGCTACGTCGTGATCTCGCGTTCCACCGGCCGCACCGCCATCCTCGGCGTGCCCTGGAACCTGATCAATGTGTCGCTGGTGCTCTGCGCGGCCTTCATCGGCGCCGTGGCCATCTGGCGCGCCTGGCGCAGTCTCACCCTGATTCGCACCGGCCAGGAGACGTAACGCATGCTGTGGATCTTTCTTGGCATCCTGTTCGCCTCCATCGCCCTGGGGCTGCCGATCGCCTTCGGCCTCGGCGTGGCCGCGGTGGTGCTGGCGGTGATGTCCGACATCCCCCTGTCGATCCTGATCGAACAGTCGGTGCGCGGGGTCAACAACTTCCCGCTGCTGGCGATACCGTTTTTCATCCTGGTGGGTGAAGTGATGAGCACCGGCGGCATCGCCCGGCGGCTGATGGAGCTGGCCGGTGCGCTGGTCGGCTTCGTGCGCGGCGGCCTGGGGCAGGTGGCGATCACCGGCTCGATGTTCTTCGGCGGCATCAGCGGCTCGGCCGTGGCGGACACCGCCGCCACCGGCGCGATGATGATCCCGTCGATGAAGCAGCAGGGCTATTCCGCCCCCCAGGCCACTGCCATCAACACGGTCTCCTCCGTCATCGGCATCATCATTCCGCCATCGATTCCGCTGATCCTGTTCGGCATCGTCACCGAGACGTCGATCAGCCGCCTGTTCATCGCCGGCATCGTGCCGGGCCTGCTGATCGGCTTCGGACTGATGATCACCACCTTCATCATGGCCAGCTTCGGCGGCGCCGGGCAGACCCGCAAGTTCCGCCTCGACCTGCTGTGGCAGGCCTTCAAGGCCGCCTGGCTGGCCCTGGTGCTGCCGGTGATCGTGATCGGCGGCATCATCGGCGGGGTGTTCACCGCCACCGAAGCGGCCGTGGCCGCACTGCTCTACTCGCTGTTCATCTCGCTGGTCTTCTATCGTGAAATCCGCCTGCGCGACCTGTGGGGCATGCTGATCCGCACCGCCCGGCTGACCGGCATGGTCCTGCTGCTGCTGGCCTTCGCCACGGTGATCGCCTGGTTCCTGACCATCAACATGGTGCCCCAGACCCTGGTGAGCCAGGTGCAGGCGATCACCCAGGACCCGTTCTGGCTGCTGATGATCGTGGCCGCGCTGCTGCTGCTGGTAGGCTTCGTGATGGACCTGACCCCGGCCATGGTGATCATGGCGCCGATGCTGACGCCGATCGTCACCACGGTGGGCGTCGATCCCGCCTACTTCGGGGTGCTGATGGCCTTCATTCTCGGCATCGGGCTGCTGACGCCGCCGGTAGGCACCTGCCTCTATGTGGGCTGCGGGGTGGGCAAGGTATCGATGGAAGCGCTGGTCAAGGCGATGCTGCCGTATTACGCGGCGCTGCTGGTGGTGCTGGTGATCCTGATCGCCTTCCCCGGCATCGTCACCTGGCTGCCCGATATCAC
>NZ_JAHXBV010000053.1:0-1444 GCF_019915905.1 Halomonas sp. ANAO-440
ATCGAGTAGGAGGGGGAGTCGCCTCCCCCGTCCTCTCACACCACCGGGCAAACGGTTCCGTACCACGGCGGTTCATGAAGAACGGGTAAGCCTTCTTACCGTATCGAGTACCGAGATCAGGCCTAACTGATCGAACCACTTCCGCGGCAGGGCCTGATTCATGTGCGAGGCTCCCGCATTCCACCAGGCCCCTCGTCCATTCCCCGCTGATTTCCAGGCACGGTAGGTGTCCAGGCCCAGCGCCCTCAGCTTGCGGCGCCGAGTCGCTGGACGCTTCCATTGCCGCCAGATTACACAGCGCAGTCGGCGGCGCATCCATTGATCCAGCGCTTCCAGCGGGCGCTTCACGTCGACGAGGGCGAAGTAGCTGGCCCAGCCCCGCAGGACCGGGGTCAGCTCGTCGATCGCTCGCCGTATGTGGCGCCCTCTTCCGCGCCTGAGGATCTCACGGACGCGCTGCATCAGACGTTGCAGGCTGGCCTTGGCCAGCGTCAGTCGTGGCAGCTTGTGTCGGGTCAGCGTGTAGCCCAGATACCCCCGGTGCCACGGCCGGTCCACCGCGCTCTTGGCACGATTGACCTTAAGCCTGAGCGAGCTCTCGAGAAAATCACTCAGGCTGGCCATGACCCGCTCGCCCGCCCGTCGACTGCGTACGTAGATCTGCATGTCGTCGGCGTAGCGGCAGAAGCGGTGGCCCCGGCGTTCCAGTTCCTTGTCCACGTCGTCCAGCAGGATATTCGCCAGCAGCGGACTCAGTGGCCCGCCCTGGGGCGTGCCCTGCCGGCGTGGCGCAGTCAGGCCGTGCTGGAACATCCCCGCTTCCAGGTAGCGACGGATCAGGCGCAACATTCGCTTGTCGCGAACGCGACGCGCGACCCGCGCCATCAGCAGGTCATGGTTCACCCGGTCGAAGAAGGCTTCCAGGTCGAGGTCGACCACCCAGCGGTGGCCGGCGCCAACATGCGCCTTCATGGCCGAGACAGCCTGCTGGGCGCTGCGTTTCGGGCGGTAGCCGTAGCTCGATTCGGAAAAGCCCGGATCGAAGATCGGCGTCAGTACCTGAAGCAGCGCCTGCTGGATCAGCCGGTCAGTGACCGTGGGGATGCCGAGCTGCCGCGTCCCGCCCTTGGGCTTGGGGATCTCGACAGCTCGGGTTGGGCTGGGGTGGTACTCACCGGCCAACAGCCGCTCGCGCAGCGTCGGCCAGTGCTGTTTCAGGTGATCCGCCAGCTGATGCACCGTCATGCCATCGGCACCCGGCGCGCCCTTGTTGGCGACCACCTTACGGTAAGCCCGCGCCATGTTGGCTTTGTCTATCACGGCCTCCATGAGCGGGGCGGGCTCCGCTTTCGTCCACGATGACGACGCCGGGACCGTCTCGACGCCCACCGGCCGGGACGCGGGGTACTGCCCCTGCCCCTCTGGGTGAGTGACGGTATTAGCG
>NZ_JAHXBV010000054.1:0-1928 GCF_019915905.1 Halomonas sp. ANAO-440
TCAGCGTCCGCTATAGACCTGTGCGGGCAGCCAGGTTGCCAGGGGTTCATAGAAGAATACCAGTGCCAGCCCCAGCAGTTGCAGTGCCACGAAGGGTGCCACGCCCTTGTAGATGTCGGTGGTGGTAATGCCCGGCGGACAGACGCCCTTGATATAGAACAGCGCGAAGCCCACCGGTGGCGTCAGGAACGACGTCTGCAGGCAGATGGCGAAGAGGATGGCGAACCACACCGGATCGACGCCCAGGCTGAAGACCACCGGCGCCACCAGCGGCAGGATGATCAGCGTGATCTCCACCCAGTCGAGGAAGAAGCCGAGCAGGAACACCACCAGCATCACCGTCAGCACCACCCCGGCGGGACCGAAGGGCAGCCCGGTGATGGCGGCGCGGATCACATCGTCGCCCCCCAGTCCGCGCAGCACCACGGCGAAGATGGTAGCACCGACGAAGATGCCGAAGATGAAGGCCGTGGTACGGGTGGTCTGGTAGAGCGCCTTGGAGACGACGTCGAAGCTCAGGCGACGATTGAACAGCGCCAGCAGCACGGCCCCCAGGGCGCCCACCGCCGACGCCTCGGTGGTGGTCGCAAAGCCAGTGAAGATCGAGCCGAGCACCGCCACGATCAGCGCCATGGGCGGCAGCACGGCGATCAGCACCTCGAGCAGCGCCCGGGCGTTGAGCGGCTTGCGGTTCTCCGGCGCCGGAGCCAGGTCCTTCTTGATATAGGCGGCGATCAGGATATAGGCGATGTACATCACCGCCAGCATGATGCCGGGGATCAGCGCGCCCATGAACAGCCGGCCCACCGAGGCCTCCGAAGTGCCCAGGCGGTCCGCCATCAGCACCAGCATGATGCTGGGCGGCACCAGGATGCCCAGGGTGCCCACCGAACAGGCGGTGCCCACGGCCAGCGACTTGTTGTACTTCGCCTGCAGCATGGGGCCGATGGAGAGCATGCCGAGCAGCACCACCGAGGCACCGACGATACCGGTGGAAGCGGCCAGCAGCACGCCGACGATCACCACCGTCACGGCGTAGCCGCCGCGCAGGCCGCCGAGCACCCGCACCAGGGAGTTCATCAACCGCTCGGCGATGCCGGAACGGTCGAGCATGATCCCCATGAAGATGAACAGCGGCAGCGCCACCATCAGCTCATTGGCGACGACGCCATAGAGCCGGCGGTCGAGCACGCCGATGGTGCCGCCCCAGGAGAACCACAGATCGGCGCCCATGTGCTCGACCAGCACATGGCCGATGATGGCGAACAGGAAACCGATGCCGGCCAGCGCCCAGGCGACGGGGAAGCCGATCAGCAGCAGCCCCATGAACCCGGCGAACATGCCGATGACGAGATATTCTTCGAGACCCATGATGATCCTCGTTAGCGAAAGTCGGTCGGGCGACGCAGGTGCAGCTCCCGAGGAAAGCGAAAGAGGTAGGTGCAGCAGCGCAGCGCCCGCGACGAGAGCGCGATGGCGATCAGGGCCATGCCGATGGGCAGCGTGCTCTTGATGATGAAGCGGTAGGGCAGGCCGCTGGGTGCCTGGGAGCGCTCACCGCGGGTAAAGGAGCGGTAGGCGTACTCGATGAGGTTGTCGATCATGAAATAGAGAATCGGCAGCATCAGCAGCACGATGCCGAGCAGCTCGACCCAGGCCTGGAAGCGCAGGGAGAATCTCTCACGTAGCACGTCGACGCGGACATGGTCATCGGTGACCACGGCATAGGAGAGGGTCAGGATCATGGTGGCGCCGAACAGGTGCCAGGACATCTCTTCCAGGGCGATGGAACCGCGGCCGAGGATGAAGCGGCTGAAGACATTGGTCAGCACGACGGCCAGGGTGGCGATCCACAGCCAGGAGAGGGTCTTGCCGATCACCGCGATGGCGGTGTCGAGCGTATGGCTCAGCCGGTTGGTGGGCAGAGC
>NZ_JAHXBV010000055.1:0-670 GCF_019915905.1 Halomonas sp. ANAO-440
CGACAATTGCCGGATACGCTTGAGACGTATCACGTTGTCCTTCCCTTTCAGGAAGAACTTGTCAGCATGATTCACATTGTTAAAGAGCAGACTGTCAATCGACAGTCATAAACCCGTCATCGCACGGTGCGAGGATGGCTTATGACTGCGGATCCGATCAGGTAATTCGACTGTGGGTGTGCAGGTGACGCGAGAGATGGTGGAGCCAAGCGGGTTCGAAGTCGTGCGCGACCCCGGCGCGACCTCCTGTCGTGCAAGGCAGGCGCTCTCCCAACTGAGCTCTTCCGGACTTTCCTGCGGAAAGTGGTGGAGCCAAGCGGGATCGAACCGCTGACCTCCTGCGTGCAAGGCAGGCGCTCTCCCAGCTGAGCTATGGCCCCACTGACCCTGGCCTTCCCCTAAGGGTCGGTTCGGTTAATTTTATTCAGGACAAGGCATTTCGGGGCGACGCATAGCCTGCTATGCGAGTCACGAAATAACGCCGTACTGGATAAAATTTGGTGGGTCTGGGCAGATTTGAACTGCCGACCTCACCCTTATCAGGGGTGCGCTCTAACCAACTGAGCTACAGACCCGGCTTGCTACCGATGTATCAGCGATCTCTCGCTGACCCAAACAGTCTTGCTCTGGTCGATCAGGTAATTCATTGTGAGCACTTGCCGCGAGGCGT
>NZ_JAHXBV010000056.1:0-704 GCF_019915905.1 Halomonas sp. ANAO-440
GCGGCAAGTGCTCACAATGAATTACCTGATCGACCAGAGCAAAGACTGTGTTAAGTGAGCTGGGTCTGTGGCTCAGTTGGTGAGAGCGCACCCCCTGACCTTAAATGGAAAGCAGGGTGAGGTCGGCCAGCCGAGAAGCAGCGAGCTTACAGCGGTACAGTGCCGGGTCTGTAGCTCAGTTGGTTAGAGCGCACCCCTGATAAGGGTGAGGTCGGCAGTTCAAATCTGCCCAGACCCACCAAATTTCGCCGGATACGGCGTTGCTTTGAACCTCGTGTAGCAGGCTACACGTCGGCCCAAAGCGCCTTGTCTCCGACGAAATTGCATTTGCTCCTTTTGAAGGAGTCGATGTTGATAGGGGGCCATAGCTCAGCTGGGAGAGCGCCTGCCTTGCACGCAGGAGGTCAGCGGTTCGATCCCGCTTGGCTCCACCAAACTTCCTGATGCGTCGTTGAAAGGCTCCTCGCATAGCGAACTATGCGTCGCCACCTTTCGCCTAGCCTCAGATCGTTTGGCTTCGCCACTTCCTCACAGTCGAATTACCTGATCGGATCCGCAGTCATAAGCCATCCTCGCATCGCGCGATGACGGGTTTATGACTGTCGATTGACAGTCTGCTCTTTAACAATGTGAATCATGCTGACAAGTTCTTCCCGAAAGGGAAGGACAACGTGATACGTCTCAAGCGTATCCGGCAATTGTCG
>NZ_JAHXBV010000057.1:0-1657 GCF_019915905.1 Halomonas sp. ANAO-440
CCCCCACTGTCAAGCTAGATGGAGCCTCAGCGGCTGTTAGACTCTGAACCATGTGGGGCGTGACGAGGTTCCGATGAAGTACTCCGACGAGCGCCGAGAAGCCATCCTCAAGAAGCTGCTCCCGCCGCATAACCGTACGGTGGCGGAGGTGGCCCAGGAAGAAGGCATCTCCGCTGCGACGCTGTACCACTGGCGCAAGAAAGCTCGGCAAGCGGGCCGTTTGCTGCCTGACCAGAGCGATGATCCCGAGGGCTGGAGCTCGCAAGACAAGTTCCACGCCGTGCTGGAGACGGCGGCCCTCAGCGAGGCCGAGCGTGCCGAGTACTGCCGGCAGCGCGGCCTCTATACTGAGCAGATCCAGCGCTGGCGGGCGAGTTGCGAAGGCGCCAACGACCGGAGCGATGCCGCCTCGAAACAGCAGAGTGAAGCTCGCAAGGCGGAGCGCCAGGAGAACAAGGAGCTCAAACGTGAGCTCCGCCGCAAGGAGGCCGCGCTTGTGGAAACCGCGGCGCTGCTGGCGTTGAGAAAAAAGGCCCGAGCGATCTGGGGGGACGAGGACGAATGATCAGCACTTCAGATCGCCAGGACGCCGTACAGCTGATCGATGAGACTCGTGCCAAGGGAGCCCGTCTGCAGGCCGCATGTGCGGAGCTTGGCATCGGCACCAACACCTACCGCCGCTGGGTACGGGGTGATCAGGATCGGCGACCACAGGCCGTGCGGCCTGTCCCGCGCCATGCCCTGTCGCCTGAGGAGCGTCAGCAGGTGCTGGAGATTTGCCATCGTCCCGAGTTTGCCAGCCTGCCGCCCGGGCAGATCGTGCCGCGGCTGCTGGACGAGGAAGGCCTCTACGTGGCGTCAGAGTCCAGCTACTACCGCATCCTCCGGGAGCATGGCGAGCAGCACCATCGTGGCCGTGCTCGTGCCCCACGCCCCAAGGGCGACCCACAGCGACACCGCGTGACACGTCCCAATGCCTGTTGGAGCTGGGATGTGACGTACTTACCGACCCAGGTGCGTGGGCAGTTCTACTACCTCTACATGATCGTCGACATCTACAGCCGCAAGATCGTCGATGCCGAGGTCTTCGACCAGGAGTCCATGGCCAACAGCAGCGAGGTCATCCAGCGCGCCGTGCTGCGCGAGGGCTGCACCAACCAGCCACTGGTATTACACGCCGACAACGGCTCCGCTATGAAGGGGTCGACGCTCCAAGCGACACTGCAGCGACTGAACATCACCCCGTCATACAGCCGCCCCCGGGTCTCCAATGACAACGCGTTCTCGGAGTCACTGTTCAGGACCTGTAAGTACCGGCCCGACTACCCGGCGGACGGCTACGAGAGCCTGTCAGCGGCGCAGCAGTGGGTGACTGGCTTCGTGCGCTGGTACAACCACGAGCATCGCCACAGCGCCATACGATTTGTTACCCCGGTTGAGCGGCATGCCGGCCAGGATGACGAGGTGCTGGCAAGGCGAGACGCCATCTATGCCGAGGCGAAACGACAACACCCGGGGCGGTGGAGCGGTGCCACCCGCAACTGGTCACCGCGCCGGACGGTCTGGCTGAACCCGGACCAGGAAGACCCGCTGGTTCAACGCGATCAGCGATTAGAAGCCGCCTGATTCCAGGTTCCAACAAGCTTGACAGGCATCG
>NZ_JAHXBV010000058.1:0-573 GCF_019915905.1 Halomonas sp. ANAO-440
ATCGAGTAGGAGGGGGAGTCGCCTCCCCCGTCCTCTCACACCACCGGGCAAACGGTTCCGTACCACGGCGGTTCATGAAGAACGGGTAAGCCTTCTTACCGTATCAAGTACCGAGATCAGACCCAGCCCGTCGAACCACTTCCGCGGCAGGGCCTGATTCATGTGCGAGGCACCCGCATTCCACCAGGCACCTCGTCCGTTCCCCGCTGATTTCCAGGCACGTTGATCGTCCAGACCCAGCGCCAGGAGTTTGCGGCGCCGAGTTCTCGGGCGCTTCCACTGCCGCCAGATCACACAGCGCAGTCGGCGACGTATCCACTGATCCAGCGCTTCCAGCGGGCGTTTCACATCGACGAGGCTGAAGTAGTTGGCCCAGCCCCGCAGGACCGGGATCAGTTCTTCGATGACGCGTCGAATGTTGCGTCCCCTGCCGCGCTTGAGGATCTCACGGACACGCTGCATCAGGCGCTGCAAACTGGCCTTGGCCAGCGTCAGCTTCGGCAGTTTGTGCCGAGTCAGCGTGTAGCCCAGATACCCCCGATTCCATGGCCGGCCCACCGCGCTTTTGTCGCG
>NZ_JAHXBV010000059.1:0-4136 GCF_019915905.1 Halomonas sp. ANAO-440
GCGGTGACCTGCCCTGCTTCGTCGCGCTCGAGCACGGTCTCGCGACCCATTCGGCCCAAGGCGCCGGATCGATGCACCAGGGCCTCTTCCAGCGCGGCCTCGGCGGTCTTGCTACTGCCATTGTCCGATAATCGCCAACCAAGGATCTCTCGTGTGCAACAGTCGATAATCACCGCCAAGCTGGCTCGTCGATCCTTTCCACACCACACGTGAGTAAGATCAGTAGCCCATCGCTCATCAGGCCTTGAGGCGACTGACGGCAGGCTCCTGGCGCGTGGGCGGAAGCCTTGAGGTCGTTTGCGCACTTGCCAGCCCTTCAGTTGCAAGATGCGCTGGATCGGCTTGCGGTTCTCACCCAATACGCACGCCAGACGGCGATAGCCATAGGTAGGGAACCGTTCCAGAGTCAGCTTAACTCTGCTGGCCAGCTCGGTATTGATCACACGGCGGCGCGGCTTGGGCCGGTAATACAGGCTTCGCCGGGGGAATCCCAACCAGCGGCAGAGCTTGACGAGCGATACCACGTGGCCTTCCTCGGCCAGTTGCGCCTGCAGCGACCTTACGAGTTCTCGTCCTCGTCGAGCAGGCGCTTGAATTTTTTTAGTGCATAGATCTGCAGATGGGCTTCACCCAGTGCCTCCTTGATCTCTCGGAGCTCGGACTCGTACTGCTCACGGATGTCCTTGGGGCGGGCTTTGAATCCGTTCTCCATGTTGCGTTGGGCCTCATCGATCCAGCCCTCGACCTCGGAGACAGTGAGGTCGTATTGGCGAGCCACCTCAGCCACCGTGATCTTGCCCTTGAAGATGTCCATGACCACGGCAGCCTTGCGCTTCGCGGTCCATCGCTTGATGGGGTTGTCGTCGTTCATCCTGTCCTCCTGATCGCTGCACTATAGCCTGTGCAGCTCTGGAGGGGGTCACTTCAGATGCCTGATGCTGCCACAAACATAAACTTAGTAATGGAACCGCCCTGGACAGAAGAATAACCAGCCTTTCCCATCACACCCAAACAGATAGACTATTCCAACACATAAACATGGCCGTCGATACTGCCAAAATAAACACGCCCATCAACTACTGCTGGGGCAGAAGCTATACCTGCTCCTGTTTCATAACGCCACTTCTTTTCGCCTGTATGTCGATCAACGGCATATAGGTAATGGTCATGGCTTCCAAAGTACACTGTATCTCCAGCAATGGAAGCCGCCCCTCTTACGAAGCCTTCTGTTTCGAACCTCCAAACGATCTCACCGCTTTCGGCGTTCATGGCATTCATGTAACCATATGCTCCAGTATGACCTCCCCCATCATCGCCAAAGAAAGCGACATTGTCAGCCAGGCTGACTGATGACATGCTTGAAAATTCAATGGGAAACTCAGACTCCAACTCTCCGCTAACTTTATTTATTTTGGCGACCGCACTTCCTTCATCGCCATTTATCAGGGCATAAATATAGCAACTTTCTATCACCGGGGTACTAAAATGCCAGTGCTTATCAGTTGGCGGGGTATAACTCCATTGCACGCCCCCATCCTCAGGTGAAATCGCATAAATCACCTGCGAGACATCTTGAAAATAAAGCACTCCATTAGAAACAAGTGGCTGTCTATCGCCTCCTGAAATGGGATGTCTCCAGACTTCTTCTCCAGTCGCCAAGTCCAATGAAAATATGTAGTTAGACATGGATGCCAAAAACACCATGTCGTTGTAGATTGTTGGGGAGTCCATTCCCGAACGATCATCTGTCTCAAATTTCCAGCGCTCCTCCCCTGATTCTGGGTCGATTGCCATCAAGTAGCTTCCATCGTCCTCTTCTGAGAAGAGACGCCCCACTAGGAGGACGTCTTCGTTCATTGTGATCTGAAAGCTGGGCTGCCCCCCTAGATTTTTCTCCCACAACAATGAACCATCGTCCTGATTGACTGCATAGACCCCACCATCAAAATCAACAAAATACACTACACCGCCATAGACCAATGGCGTACTAAACACGGCAGCACCTGCATCAAACTTCCAAGCCAGGGCCGGACCACTTCTCGGTCCAGCATCCTCATATACGCCACTCCTTTCCAGGTTAGCTTGGAACATTGTGGAGTCGGCCATCAAAGCTGATGATGATGTCAAAAAAAAGAAAGAAGCCAACAAGCCTATAGCTATAACCTTGCCTGGCAAAACCGTTTTTTCAATAGTCATGTAACACCCTTGCTCTTGAGCGTAAACTTATAGTTCACCTGCGCCCACGCGGTATTTCCAAATCCCCAATTGAAGGATCGAGACAGCTCTGATAAATTTCACTTAGCTGCTCATCAATCCCCGCATGACGGGTGACATCCTCTCGGGCTATCTCAAATATTCTTTCGTGATAGCTTCTTTCAGCGCGATCTAAGCAGGCATTATAATTACCTTCGGCAACATCTGGCGAAGCCCCATAAATTAACTGGTTTCGTTTTTTCTGCCCGCAACCGTCGATACGGTTACCTCTTGCTTCCTCAGCCATATCAATATGCTGCTCCACGATAGCGGGCAGCTGAGATACACTGCTTGCCGTAGCAAGATATTGCGCTGCACACCACGCCTCGCCTCTTAATTTTTCTGCTCCCACCAGCAATCGGACACTAGACAACCCCAGCGGATCCACCATCCCGGTCGGGTTGGTCACATATCCATACAGGTTCCTGCCACCCTTCAGGCCAATCGGATCCTGGCTGATGTATCGGCCCTGCTGCGGGTCGTAGTAGCGGTGGCGATTGTAGTAGAGCCCGGATTCGTCGTCATGCCACTGCCCCTGGAAGCGGATCGGCTGTGCAGCTCTACCCTGCTCGTTGGTTACTGCCGCCCAGTCGTCGGGTTGGGCCTGCCACAGGGTGTCGCCTCTCGGTGTGACGAGTTGCATCGGCGTGCCCAGGGCGTCGGTGACGTAGGCGCTGATCTGCTTGGGCGCGTCGTGGCCGGCTTGATCGATTCTGAGCATCGGCACGAAGCTGCCCGGCTCATAGACCACGGTGGTGCGTTGGTTCTCTTTCGCTTCGTGCACGAGCCTGTCGCCGTCCCATCCGTAGTGGGTGGTGGCGGTGATGCCGTCGTCATGGCGTACCGTCTTGGCGATGCGACGGCCCAGGGCGTCGTAGCGGTAGCTGGCCTCACTTGTGGTGCCTGCGGCGCTGGTGCGGGTCAGCTGCACCAGGCGGTTGGCGCCGTCGTAGCCGAGGGTGAGGCGTTCACCATCGGGCTGCTCCCGCTCGATCAGGTTGCCGGCACCATCGAAGCGATAGCGGCTGCCGTCGAGTTCGTTGAGCTGGTTGGCTGCGTTCGGCCGCGCGGGTTCACCCGGCTGGGCGTTCAGCCGGTTCCCGGCGGCGTCCAACGGGTAACGGTGGGCACGGTCGCCGTGCTGGCTGGCGATCAGCCGCCCGGCAGGGTCGTAAGTATAGGCGATGATCGGGCTAGAACTGCCCTGCCCGGAGCTGCGGAAGCTGAGCCGGCCGAGGGCATCGTAGCGGTAGTGCTGCTCGCCTTTGGCGCTGCCGGGACCGCGCAGGCTGAGGCGGTCCAGTTGGCCGAGTTCGGTATAGCCACGCTCGAGGATCAGCGGCTGGGGCTGACCGGCACTGCTCAGGCGACGCTGGGTCTCGCGGTGCAGGGCGTCGGGCTCGAGAGCGAGTTCGAGGCCCAGTCCGGGCGCGCTGAGGCCGTGCAGGTGGCCGCTGCCATAGGTGTGCCAGGCGAGTTCGGGCAGTTCGCCGTAGCGGCTGGCCTGGGGCGCGCCGGTGGCGGTTAGCCGCTGCTGGTGCTGCCACTGCCAGGCGGCGTCATCGCCGATGGCATGATGGCGCTGGTGTTCGCCGATGGGGCGCCCCGCGGCGTCGTAGGCGAAGGTAACCTCGACCTGGTCATTGCCGACGCTGCCGAGCTGGCCGTCGGCACGCCATTGATAGCGTTCGGTGCTGGCCGGGGCGTGCTCGGTGGCCGGCAGGAGGCGAGCGGTCAGGCGGCCACTGGCGTCGTACTCATAGCGAATGGCGAGCGCTTGCCCGTCGAGGCCGTGCCGGCTGACTTCGGTGCGCTCGATCAGCTGGCCGGCGGCATCATAGGCGTAGCGCTGCTCGCGGCCGTCCGGGCCAGTCTCGCTGACG
>NZ_JAHXBV010000006.1:0-3204 GCF_019915905.1 Halomonas sp. ANAO-440
GGAAGGACAACGTGATACGTCTCAAGCGTATCCGGCAATTGTCGTGAGTAATCGCGGACCAGACCCTTTCGGGTTATATGGTCAAGCGATTAAGCGCATACGGTGGATGCCTAGGCAGCCAGAGGCGATGAAAGACGTGGTAGCCTGCGATAAGGCTCGGCGAGGTGGCAAACGACCTGTGACCCGGGCATTTCTGAATGGGGAAACCCACCCAGCATAAGCTGGGTATCCCACACTGAATACATAGGTGTTGGGAGGCGAACCAGGGGAACTGAAACATCTAAGTACCCTGAGGAAAAGAAATCAACCGAGATTCCCCCAGTAGCGGCGAGCGAACGGGGACCAGCCCTTAAGCGTGTGACTGATTAGACGAACGAGCTGGGAAGCTCGGCCATAGTGGGTGATAGCCCCGTAGTCGAAAATCTGATCACGTGAAATCGAGTAGGTCGGGGCACGAGAAACCTTGACTGAATATGGGGGGACCATCCTCCAAGGCTAAATACTCCTGGCTGACCGATAGTGAACCAGTACCGTGAGGGAAAGGCGAAAAGAACCCCGGAGAGGGGAGTGAAATAGATCCTGAAACCGTATGCGTACAAGCAGTGGGAGCAGACGTGTTCTGTGACCGCGTACCTTTTGTATAATGGGTCAGCGACTTATATTCAGTGGCGAGCTTAACCGAATAGGGGAGGCGTAGCGAAAGCGAGTCTTAACTGGGCGACCAGTCGCTGGATATAGACCCGAAACCGGGCGATCTATCCATGAGCAGGTTGAAGGTTGAGTAACATCAACTGGAGGACCGAACCAGGATCTGTTGAAAAAGATTTGGATGACTTGTGGATCGGAGTGAAAGGCTAATCAAGCCCGGAGATAGCTGGTTCTCCTCGAAAGCTATTTAGGTAGCGCCTCACGTATCACCGCCGGGGGTAGAGCACTGTTTCGGCTAGGGGGTCATCCCGACTTACCAACCCGAGGCAAACTCCGAATACCGGTGAGTGCAAGCGTGGGAGACACACGGCGGGTGCTAACGTCCGTCGTGAAAAGGGAAACAACCCAGACCGTCAGCTAAGGTCCCGAAATCCTGGTTAAGTGGGAAACGATGTGGGAAGGCTCAGACAGCTAGGAGGTTGGCTTAGAAGCAGCCATCCTTTAAAGAAAGCGTAATAGCTCACTAGTCGAGTCGGCCTGCGCGGAAGATGTAACGGGGCTAAACCAGGTACCGAAGCTACGGGCTTGCCGAATGGCAAGCGGTAGAGGAGCGTCGTGTAAGCCGATGAAGGTGGATTGAGAAGTCTGCTGGAGGTATCACGAGTGCGAATGCTGACATGAGTAACGACAAGGGGAGTGAAAAACTCCCCCGCCGGAAGACCAAGGGTTTCTGTTCGACGCTAATCGGAGCAGAGTGAGTCGGCCCCTAAGGCGAGGCCGAAAGGCGTAGTCGATGGGAAACGGGTCAATATTCCCGTACCTCACATGGTTGCGATGGGGGGACGAAGAAGGCTAGGTGAGCCAGGCGTTGGTAGTCCTGGTGAAAGCTTGTAGGCCAGCGATTCAGGTAAATCCGGATCGCTCTCTTCAATGAGAAGGCCGAGAAGCGAGACGAACTGACTACGGTCAGGAAGTCATCGATGCCACGCTTCCAGGAAAAGCCTCTAAGCTTCAGATCATGTGGGACCGTACCCCAAACCGACACAGGTGGTCAGGTAGAGAATACCAAGGCGCTTGAGAGAACTCGGGTGAAGGAACTAGGCAAAATGGTGCCGTAACTTCGGGAGAAGGCACGCCGGCGTAGGGTGAAGGCACTTGCTGCTGGAGCTCGAACCGGTCGAAGATACCAGGTGGCTGCAACTGTTTATTAAAAACACAGCACTCTGCAAACGCGTAAGCGGACGTATAGGGTGTGACGCCTGCCCGGTGCCGGAAGGTTAATTGATGGTGTTAGCCCTCGGGCGAAGCTCCTGATCGAAGCCCCGGTAAACGGCGGCCGTAACTATAACGGTCCTAAGGTAGCGAAATTCCTTGTCGGGTAAGTTCCGACCTGCACGAATGGCGTAATGATGGCCACGCTGTCTCCACCCGAGACTCAGTGAAATTGAAATCGCAGTGAAGATGCTGTGTACCCGCGGCTAGACGGAAAGACCCCGTGAACCTTTACTATAGCTTCACACTGGACGCTGATGTTGCCTGTGTAGGATAGCTGGGAGGCTTTGAACCCTGGACGCCAGTTCAGGTGGAGCCAACCTTGAAATACCAGCCTGGCATCATTGGCGTTCTAACTCAGGTCCGTTATCCGGATCGAGGACAGTGTGTGGTGGGTAGTTTGACTGGGGCGGTCTCCTCCTAAAGAGTAACGGAGGAGCACGAAGGTACCCTCAGCACGGTCGGAAATCGTGCAGTGAGTGCAAGAGCATAAGGGTGCTTGACTGCGAGACAGACACGTCGAGCAGGTACGAAAGTAGGTTCTAGTGATCCGGTGGTTCTGTATGGAAGGGCCATCGCTCAACGGATAAAAGGTACTCCGGGGATAACAGGCTGATACCGCCCAAGAGTTCACATCGACGGCGGTGTTTGGCACCTCGATGTCGGCTCATCACATCCTGGGGCTGAAGTCGGTCCCAAGGGTATGGCTGTTCGCCATTTAAAGTGGTACGCGAGCTGGGTTTAGAACGTCGTGAGACAGTTCGGTCCCTATCTGCCGTGGGCGTTGGATGTTTGAGAAGAGCTGCTCCTAGTACGAGAGGACCGGAGTGGACGCACCTCTGGTGTTCCGGTTGTCACGCCAGTGGCATTGCCGGGTAGCTATGTGCGGACAGGATAACCGCTGAAAGCATCTAAGCGGGAAGCCCCCTTCAAGATGAGACATCCCTGAGGCCTTGAGCCTCCTGAAGGGCCCAGCGAGACCAGCTGGTTGATAGGCCGGGTGTGGAAGCGCTGCAAGGCGTTGAGCTAACCGGTACTAATTGCCCGTGAGGCTTGACCATATAACCCCAAGGGGTCTGCGCATTACGCGCGCAATTGACGGATACGCAAGGCGCGGTGAGCACCGTGGCCGAGACGATCACGCCAGCATGATTCCAACCCGTTTTGCCTGACGACCATAGCGTTCGGGAACCACCTGATCCCATGCCGAACTCAGCAGTGAAACCGCTCAGCGCCGATGGTAGTGTGGGGTCTCCCCATGCGAGAGTAGGTCATCGTCAGGCA
>NZ_JAHXBV010000060.1:0-1234 GCF_019915905.1 Halomonas sp. ANAO-440
TGTTCTGGTCAAGTCAGAGCGGACACATTTTCAAGCCGCAGCTGCCAATTCAATCTCCCTCGGCGTCTGATAGCCCAGGGTCGAGTGGAGCCGGCAGCTGTTGTACTCCATCTCGATGTATTCGATCACGTCCCGCCGTGCTGCCTGGCGGCTCCCGTAGCGCTGGCCAGCCAGCCACTCGCTTTTCAGTGAACCGAAGAAGCGCTCCATGACGGCATTATCCCAGCAGTTCCCCTTCCGGCTCATCGAGGCCTGGAACCCGTGCCGATCCAGCGTGGCGCGGTAATCACGAGATGCGTACTGACTGCCGCGATCGCTATGATGGAGCAACCCGCTCTCAGGCTGGCGGCGACCTATGGCCATCTCCAGGGCATCCAGCACCAGCGACGTGCGCATGTGGTCGGCCATCGCCCAGCCCACTAACTGCCGGTCGTGGAGGTCGAGTACCGCCGCGAGATAGAGCCAGCCCTCCAGCGTCCAGATCGCGGTGATATCGGCCACCCAGGCCCGGTTCGGTTCCGCCACCAGGAACCGGCGGTTCAGCAGGTTAGGCGCCACCGGCAGGCTGTGCTCACTATCGGTTGTATGACGCCACCGGCGTCGCTGCCGTGCCTCTACACCCACCTCCCGCATCAGGCTTCGCGCCTGGTAACGGCCGACGTCGTAACCGCGCCGCCGCAGTTCTCTGGCCATGCGGCGGCTGCCATAGCTGCCACGCTTCTGGCGATGGATCTCTCTGACCACGCGTAGCAGGGCTTGGCGCTCGTCATCAGGGCCTCGTCGTCGCCAGTCATAGAAACCACTCCGACTGACCTGCATGACCCGACACAACACGGCCACGGGGTAGGTGGCCTTCTCCGACTCGATGAACTGGTATCTCAGCTCGACTCTTTGGCGAAGAAGGCCGCCGCCTTTTTTAAAATATCCTTTTCAATCTGAAGCTTACGAACTTCTTCGCGGAGTTTCTTGATCTCGATGTCGCGCTCATCCTCCTGCCGTCCCGGGGTGCCGGTAATCTGCTGACGGTGCTTGCGGCACCAGCGGTCCAGCATGCTGCGCTCAAGTCCCAGGCGCCGGGCGGCATCAGACACGGAATACCCCTGATCGATCACCAGGCTCACCGCATCCACCTTGAATTCATCGGAAAACCGACGTCGAGTCTTCTTGGTCATGAACACCTCCATTGCCTCCATTATGAGGCTTATCGGGGTGTCCGCTCCAATTGGACCACTTC
>NZ_JAHXBV010000061.1:0-768 GCF_019915905.1 Halomonas sp. ANAO-440
GCGGCAAGTGCTCACAATGAATTACCTGATCGACCAGAGCAAAGACTGTTTGGGTATAGGCCCAGCGTGACCAATGGGTCTGTAGCTCAGTTGGTTAGAGCGCACCCCTGATAAGGGTGAGGTCGGCAGTTCAAATCTGCCCAGACCCACCATTCTCGAGCTTCGGCCGGGTCTGTCGCTCAGTTGGTGAGAGCGCACCCCCGGAAGTTCTGTAAAGAGAAGGGTGAGGTCGCCGGGTTTATTTTCAAATCTGCCCAGACCCACCAAATTTCGCCGGATACGGCGTTGCTTTGAACCTCGTGTAGCAGGCTACACGTCGGCCCAAAGCGCCTTGTCTCCGACGAAATTGCATTTACTCCTTTTGAAGGAGTCGATGTTGATAGGGGGCCATAGCTCAGCTGGGAGAGCGCCTGCCTTGCACGCAGGAGGTCAGCGGTTCGATCCCGCTTGGCTCCACCACTTTCCGCAGGAAAGTCCGGAAGAGCTCAGTTGGGAGAGCGCCTGCCTTGCACGACAGGAGGTCGCGCCGGGGTCGCGCACGACTTCGATCCCGCTTGGCTCCACCACCTCTCGCGTCACCTGCACACCAACAGTCGAATTACCTGATCGGATCCGCAGTCATAAGCCACCGTCGCACAGCGCGATGACGGGTTTATGACTGTCGATTGACAGTCTGCTCTTTAACAATGTGAATCATGCTGACAAGTTCTTCCTGAAAAGGAAGGACAACGTGATACGTCTCAAGCGTATCCGGCAATTGTCGTGAGT
>NZ_JAHXBV010000062.1:0-2271 GCF_019915905.1 Halomonas sp. ANAO-440
CCCGGTGGTGTGAGAGGACGGGGGAGGCGACTCCCCCTCCTACTCGATGTTGCTATAGGTTGGCCTAATGTCTGAATATGTTGCCGTTACTCCTGCTTTGAGAGACTTGCGTTGGCGGCGGTTCACGGACTACCGACATGCGCAGGGCCGGCATCTCGTTCCGATAACTGCACCCGAGTCCGGGAAGGTTGCCTCATCACTTCCATTGGCTTTCGTAGCCGATGAGAATAACGAATGGAATGTTCATGCTCTGATAGGGCTGGAATCTGAATGTAACCACTGCCTCGATGATCGCTTTGGCTGGAGAGCTGCCTACGTGCCCGCATTTCTGCGCACGTCGCCGTTTCGTTTGATGCCGGTAAGTGACGAGAAGCCCACTAGTATGGCGCTTTTCCTGGAGCGTGAGAGTCCTTGGGTTACACCCGATGGAGAGGAGCGCATATGGACTTCAGCGGGCCAGCTGACTGAGCAAGTCTCTTCGATTTTTACTTTTTTGAAACAGTGGCAAACTCACGACTTGCGTACACGGCATGCTGTAAATGCCCTGGCCGAATGCGAGGTACTGGTGCCTTGGGTGGTTGAAACACACCACGGCGGATCCTTGCCGGGGCTGTTTCGCGTTGATGAGAGTAGGTTGTGTGCTCTTGAAGATGAGCCGTACCTTGAATTGAAGCGCCGGGGTGCGCTCCCATTGGCTTATGCTCAGATGCTATCTACCCACCAGGTGGCAGCGTTGGAAAGAATGGCCAGTGAGGCCGGGGCATCAGAGAGTGTCGACATCATGAGCTGACCCGCTATCAAACCCCTTCGTCGATCCAGAAATCGTTTTACCAGATATCCTTGGCTTCCTGATTGCGCGTAAAGAGATGATGCTACCGTCGCACAGCATGGCGAGATGCTAGTCCAGCTTGAAGCTCCAGAATGAGGCTTCGCATGCACTATTTGTGTGCATTCAAGGCCGCATCGGCGGCCAGTTGACCTTGCTGGCTCGGCCTGGTGCTGGACCGCAGCGGCTCTTCCCCGGATTGGCACGGCTCATGCAAAGTATTTCCATGCACAGGGTTTCCCAATCCCGATCGCGCTGGAGCCACCATGACGATGAAGCCGCTTCTTCTGGACCCCGCCCTGCAGCCGCGCCTGGTCTTCACCGACCTCGACGGCTCCTTGCTCGACCATGACAGCTTTCAATGGCAGCAAGCCAAGCCTTGGCTGAAGCGGCTCAAGACCCTGGGCGTGCCGGTCATTCCGGTTACCTGTCGTACCCGTGCCGAGTTACTGCCATTGCGAGAGCAGCTCGGGCTAGGCGATACGCCATTCATTGCCGAAAATGGGAGCGTGGTTGGCTTGCCCCCGGCCTGGCGGCATGCCCACCTGGAGCGTGATAGCTATGGTTCGGACGGGAGTGCCATGCGAAACCTGGGCCTGGATATCGACTTCATTCGAAAGCGACTCAGCGTGTGGCGGGAACGACTTGGTGTTGTTTTCAGGACCTTGGGCGAGATGACGCTAGAGGAGGTCATGGCGCTGACAGGGCTGAAGGCGGACGAGGCCCGGCTGGCTCGGATGCGCCAGGGGAGCGAACCCCTGTTATGGCAGAGCGATGCCTCATCACTTGCCGCCTTTCGCGAGGCGCTTCAGGGCGATGGCTTGAATCTGGTTCAAGGCCGACGCTTCTGGCATGTTACCGGCGGCCTGGACAAGGGTGGGGCCGTGACCTGGCTGGTGGGTCGCTTCAAATCGCTGCGGGGATGCGAGCCGCTGACCCTGGGTCTCGGCGATGGACCCAACGACCAGTCGCTGCTGGAAGCCGTAGACCAGGCGGTGGTGATTCGAGGCAGTGATGTCTCTACCCTGGCTCCATGCCAGCCGGCGCTTTATCGTAGCCGATCGGCGGGCCCCTCGGGTTGGGTCGAAGGTATCGCTTATTGGTGGGGCGCGGAGGGTGCCGGGGCGATGCCGAAGCAGTCGCTATTCTCCTGAACCAGCCTTGTTTCACCAAAGTGTGTCGGCGCTTTGGTCGCTCCTATCTGTCTGCACTTGTTCGACCCAAGGTGGCTACCTTCCGGTATGCTGGCGGCTAGACACTCATAGACGCGCAGGCTCGAGACGCAATGTCGACATTGACCTTTCTGGGAGCGGTCGGGGAAGTGACCGGCTCTCGCTATCTTCTTGAAGTGGATGGTAATGATCGTATCCATAAGCTGTTGTTGGAGTGTGGCCTTCCCCCACTGTCAAGCTAGATGGAGCCTCAGCGGCTGTTAGACTCTGAAC
>NZ_JAHXBV010000063.1:7451-7717 GCF_019915905.1 Halomonas sp. ANAO-440
GACCAGGTCCGAGACTTCATCGACCGGGTCCGAGGATTCGTCGACCAGGTCCGAGACTTCATCGACCGGGTCCAAGTATTTGATTTTTTTTTGGAACCGGTGTCTCCTCAGACATTTCAATGTCTGTTGGTGCCAAGAGGGAAAAGGGCTATAAAGCTATATAGGGGTGGGTGTGTGTAGTGGGAATTTTGCCCGCACGCGCGCGCGCGAATAAGAATAAGAATAAGTAATAAGAATAAGAATAAGAAAAAGAAAAAAAAAAAAAA
>NZ_JAHXBV010000007.1:0-51465 GCF_019915905.1 Halomonas sp. ANAO-440
CACGGTTCGGAGGGCGGGGAGGCTAAGCCTTCCCGACCCCTATCAGCTGTTTTGTCCAGCCATGGCAGGCGATTACCACCCTGTTGGAGTATCTTCAGATCACGACTGGAGGCCGAAGGACTCCCGGCGGTGTTGCCCGACGTTGGCGATCACTGCCAATGTGGCGGCCTCCGCCGAGGCGCCTGGTGGCGCCAGTCGCGACGCAGAGTCGGAGCGCCGAACCGAGCGCTCCCACCATGATACTTTCCACCGACGGTGCTACGCCGCTGTAGGAGTCTCACGTCCGATCATCCTCGGAAGTCGAGCGGGCCACCGTTGAGTCCGGTTCCAAGGATCTGAGCAGGCCGCGCAGCAGCGAGAGCTCCTTGCGGCTGGGTTGTGCGCGTGAGAACAGGGCCTGGAGCTGGGTTTCGGTTCTGGCATGGGGCTGCGTCAAGAAACCGCTCTGCCGCATGACACGACCCAGGTGCTCATGGAAGTGCTCCAGCTGCTCGCGGGTGGGCTGGCGTTCCTCGGCGGGGCGGGGGTGTTGGTAGAGGCTCTCGGGGCGCTGGCGCCACGCCTTGAACGTCTCGTAGGCCAGCACCTGTACCGCCTGGGCGAGATTGAGGATGCCATAGTCGGGATTGGCCGGAATGCTTACCTGGTGGCTGCAACAGCGGATCTCGTCGTTGGTCAACCCGAAGCGCTCCCGGCCGAAGACCAGGGCGACCGGATCGTCGGCGTTGGCGATCAGCTCGCGTGCCATGGCCTCTGGTTCGTCGAAATGGGGCAGCGGCAGGCTGCGCAGCCGTGCGCTGGCCCCGACCACCTGCACGCAATCACTGACGGCCTCGGCCAGGGAATTAACGATCCTGGCATTGTCGATCACGTCCTCGGCGCCGGCAGCCATGCGCGAGGCTTCTGGGTCAGGAAAACAGCGGGGGTTGACCAGCACCAGGTCGGTCAGGCCCATGGTCTTCATGGCCCGCGCCGAGGCGCCGATGTTGCCGGGGTGATAGGTCTGAACCAGTACGATACGAATATTGGCGAGCATGAGTCAGGGTCGCAGGAGTCTTAAAACGGCGATGGTACCAAAAAACAAGCCCCGCACGTGGCGGGGCTTGCTCAGTCTTGCAGGCCGGAAAGGCCTTGAGGGTGGGGCTGCTTACATCATGCCGCCCATGCCACCCATTCCACCCATGCCGCCCATGTCCGGACCGGAGTCCTTCTCTTCCGGGTCGTCGGCGATCATGCACTCGGTGGTGATCATCAGACCAGCCACTGAACCAGCGGACTGCAGGGCAGAACGGGTCACCTTGGCCGGGTCGAGGACACCCATCTCGAACAGGTCGCCGTACTCGCCGGTCTGGGCGTTGTAGCCGAAGTTGCCTTCGCCTGCCTTCACCTCGTTGAGGATCACGGAGGCTTCCTGGCCGGCGTTGGTCACGATCTGACGCAGCGGTGATTCCATGGCGCGCAGGGCGATGGCGATACCGTGGGTCTGGTCGACGTTGTCGCCCTGGAGGTCCTTGATCTTGGTCAGCACGCGGACCAGAGCGGTACCACCGCCAGGTACGACGCCTTCCTCGACGGCGGCGCGAGTGGAGTGCAGGGCGTCTTCGACGCGGGCCTTCTTCTCCTTCATTTCCACTTCGGTGGCGGCACCGACGCGGATGACGGCAACGCCGCCGGCCAGCTTGGCGACACGCTCCTGAAGCTTCTCGCGATCGTAGTCGGAGGAGGTATCTTCAATCTGGGCGCGGATCTGGTTGACGCGGGCTTCGATGTCACCCTCGCCACCGGCACCATCGATGATGGTGGTGTTTTCCTTGGACATGGTGATGCGCTTGGCGCTGCCCAGGTGATCCAGCGTGGCCTGCTCGAGGGTCAGACCCACTTCCTCGGAGATCACGGTGCCGTTGGTCAGGATGGCGATATCCTGCAGCATGGCCTTCCGACGATCACCGAAGCCGGGTGCCTTGGCGGCGGCGACCTTGACAATGCCGCGCATGGTGTTGACCACCAGGGTGGCCAGCGCTTCGCCTTCGATGTCTTCGGCGATGATGGCCAGCGGCTTGCCGGCCTTGGCGACAGATTCCAGCACCGGCAGCAGTTCGCGGATGTTGGAGATCTTCTTGTCGACCAGTAGCAGGTAGGGGTCTTCCAGCTCGACCGCCATGGTGTCCTGGTTGGTCACGAAGTAGGGCGACAGGTAGCCGCGATCGAACTGCATGCCTTCGACCACTTCCAGCTCGTCTTCCAGGCCACGGCCTTCGTCGACGGTGATGACGCCTTCCTTGCCGACCTTCTCCATCGCTTCGGCAATGATCTCACCGATACGGGCGTCGCCGTTGGCGGAGATGGTGCCGACCTGGGCAATGGACTTGCGCTCGGTGCAGGGCACGGCCAGGTTCTTGATTTCCTTGACCGCAGCGATGACCGCCTGGTCGATGCCGCGCTTGAGGTCCATCGGGTTCATGCCCGCGGTCACGCCCTTCATGCCCTCGGTCACGATGGACTGGGCCAGCACGGTAGCGGTGGTGGTGCCGTCACCGGCGACGTCGGAGGTCTTGGAAGCGACTTCCTTGACCATCTGAGCGCCCATGTTCTCGAAGCGGTCCTTGAGTTCGATTTCCTTGGCGACGGAGACGCCGTCCTTGGTCACGGTCGGTGCGCCGAAGGATTTCTCGAGAACCACGTTGCGACCCTTCGGGCCCAGGGTGGCTTTGACGGCGTTGGCCAGGACGTCTACGCCACGGGCCATGCGCTTGCGGGCGTCATCGGAGAACTTGACTTGTTTCGCTGTCATTTTTCGCTACTTCCTGTGAGTTCTTGAACGTCGTATGAATTAAGGAGGTAAGAGCAGGAGCGGCTCAGCCTTCGACAACGGCGAGGATATCGGACTCGCTCATGATCAGGACTTCCTCACCATCGATCTTCTGCTTCTCTACGCCGAAGCCTTCTTTGAAGATCACGGTATCGCCGACCTTGACGTCCAGCGGGCGGACATCACCGCTGTCGAGAATCCGGCCGTTACCGACGGCGAGCACTTCGCCACGAGTCGGCTTTTCCTGGGCATTGCCCGGAAGCACGATGCCGCCAGCGGTTTTTTGCTCTTCTTCAACGCGACGGACGACGACGCGATCGTGCAAGGGACGGATGTTCATTGCTCACGTTCTCCTGATGGTTTGCAGTGCCATGATTAAAGACATGGCGGTTCATCTTCACCCTTCCAGTCACCTGGAAGGTGGAGGCGAGGACGCCTTCCTTGTCGAAGGTGCCGAGCGCTGCTCGGCACCGAAGCCTGGTGCTGACCGTGAAATGGGGCCGAGCAAATCCCTTTCAAGGGTCAGAACGAATTTTTTTTATGCAATGAGCCTCATCGACACAGTGACTTAGCGACTCGTCTCGTCACGGCTGATGAAATCCCCCTCCAGCGGCCGCTCACCATTATCGTACTGGCCCGGGCCGCGTCCTCGATCCTTGCCTGCCTGTTCGCCTCGGGCTTGCTGCCAGCCGTCGGCCTGACCTGGTCCTTTGCCATCTCGGCGTGCGGCCATTACCTGCAACCGGACATGGGCCGCGGCGAGCAGCCTGGCAAGCAGGCGCCTGGCCCCGGGGATGACGCAGAGAAAGCCCAGTGCATCGGAGAGGAAACCGGGGGCCAGCAGCAGGGCGCCACCGAAGATCAGCGCCGCGCCGGTGAGCAACTCGCTTGAAGGCAGCTCCCCCAGCTCCATGCGTTGACGGGCACGTGAGAGTGCGGCGGTGCCTTCCCGGCGGATCAGGTAGAGCCCGGCGAAACCGGTGGCCAGTACCAGCCCCAGCGTGGTCAGCAGACCGATGTTGCTGCCCACCGAAAACAGAATGACAAAATCGAGCAGGGCAAAGAGCGTGAAGATAAGCAGTAAAGGCATGACGGCTCCGGGAGGGACGGTTGCCGAAAGGATGGGGGCAAATTGGTGAAAATCAAGCCTGGCGAAGGCACGAAAGGAGAGCTTGATAGCGGGCTATCATTTGCTGCATTGCACAAAGATGCTAAGGTGGGACTAAAGCTTTCCACCATTGCGGCCGAAAAAGCAGGAGAGCCGAAACAAATAATGACGGGCGGCGCTCATGCCGCTGCATACCATTTCCTGAGGAATCCTATGAAACTGGACAAGACTGTCATCGCCATTACCGGTGGGGCTCGCGGCTTGGGCTTCGCCATGGCACGTCGCCTGGGTAAGCAGGGTGCCAGGCTGGCTCTGCTCGACATGGATTCCGGCGCACTGGACCAGGCGGTATCGGCACTTCATGGCGAAGGCATCAAGTCAGGTGCCTTTAAAGTCAATGTGGCCGACGAAGCATCGGTCAAGCAGGCTTTCGGGGATGTGGCTGCCTCCCTGGGGCCGGTCAGCGGCCTGGTCAACAATGCCGGTATCCTGCGCGATGCGCTGCTGGTCAAGGCCAAGGACGGGAAGGTCGAGAAGACCATGTCCCTGCAGGCGTGGCAACAGGTCATCGACGTCAACCTGACCGGGGTCTTCCTGTGCGGCCGTGAAGCGGCTTCACAGATGGTTGAGGCGGGCCATGAAGGCGTCATCGTCAATATCTCCAGCATTTCGCGGGCCGGCAACATGGGCCAGAGCAACTATGCCGCAGCCAAGGCCGCCGTGGTGTCGCTGACCACCACCTGGGCCAGGGAACTGGCGCGCTACGGGATTCGCGTGGGTGCCGTGGCGCCGGGCTTCATCGAGACCGACATGACGGCCTCGATGCGTGAGGACATGCTGGAGAAGCTCACCGCGGGTGTGCCGCTCAAGCGGCTCGGGGATCCGGACAACATCGCCCAGAGCGTGTCATTCATCTTCGAGAACGACTATTTCACCGGCCGCGTGATCGAATGCGATGGTGGGCTGCGCCTCTGAGTGCATGCCGCTAAGCGGTAAGGGCTGAACGACGAGGCCGGCGGTGTTCACCGCCGGCCTCGTTGCGTTTCAAGGTAGCGCCCCCATCATCAGAATTCGACTTGATCGCGGAACGCCTCCACCGTCGCCGGCCCGATGCCGCTGACTCGTGTAAGGTCGTCGGCACTCTCGAAGCTGCCGTTGGTCTCGCGCTCCTCGATGATGGCTTCGGCCCGGCTGGGCCCGATGCCCGGCAGTTCGGCCAGCAGCTCGGCATCTGCCGTGTTGACGTTGATTGGCGCCAACTCCTGGGCCTGGGCCGTGGAGGCCATGGCCAGCAGTACACACAGAATCAAGCCGAGCGCCGCCCCATGAATGTTTCCTTTCATGATTTTTCTTCTCCTTTTGTAGCGTGTTTGTGACACCTGGCGTGTCCCGTTAAACGCTATAAGAAAGGGGGCGATGACGGGGTCGGTATATGACGGTTTTCTATGTAAGAAAAAGCCGATTATCATGGGCGTCATTTTCGACGTCACTTGTGGGACAACGCCTAATATACGCCCGACTCCGCTATCAGGCGGGTCGGGCGAGGTCGCACTAAGCGCAGGTAAGCGAGGGGCGGGAGCTTACTCGGTGGCGGCTTCGTCGGTACGGGCTGCCAGGATGAAGTCGTTCTTGTGCAGGCCCTTCATTTCGTGGGACCACCAGGTCACCGTGACCTTGCCCCATTCGGTGAGCAGGGCGGGGTGATGGCCCACCTCTTCGGCGATCTCACCGACACGGTTGGTGAATGCCAGCGCCTGCTTGAAGTTGCGGAACTTGAATACGCGCTCGAGCTGCTTGACGCCATCGCGTTCGACGATCTCCCACTCCGGGATATCGCGATGGTAGGCCTGAATCTCTTCGTCACTCACATGGGGGGCGTCCCAGCCGCAGGCTTCGCACTGCTGTTCGGATAGTTGGCTCATGCCGTCTCCTTGTCGTCGTCGGGGGTTGTCGTTGTTCAGGCCTTGGTGCGCTTGGGGGCCGGCTCGAAGAGCGGCTCGTGCAGGCCCAGCGCCATGGCCTGCTGCACCATGCCCATGATGTCCTTGTGGGAAAGGTCGTGCAGGGTCTTGAGGTCGTCAAGCACGTAATAGAGCGGCTGCAGGATATCGATGCGGTAGGGCGTGCGCAGTGCTTCGACCGGGTCGAATGGCTCGTGTACCGGTGCATCGGAGAGAGCATGCAGGGTCTCCTTGGGCGAGGAGATGATGCCGCCGCCGTAGATGCGTCGACCCGCCGGCGTGTCCACCAGCCCGAACTCCACCGTCATCCAGTAGAGGCGAGCCAGATAGACCCGCTCCTTGGGCGATGCCGCCAGGCCCAGCCGCCCATACGTCGCGGTGAATTCGGCGAAGGCCGGGTTGGTGAGCATGGGGCAGTGGCCGAAGATCTCGTGGAAGATGTCCGGCTCCTTGAGGTAGTCCAGCTCCTCCGGAGTACGAATGAAGGTGGCTACCGGGAAGCGCTGGCTGGCGAGCAGGGCGAAGAAGGTGTCGAAGGGGATCAGCGCCGGCACCTGGGCGGTTTCCCAGCCGGTGCTGGCCTTGAGTACCCGGTCGATATCGGCGAGCTGGGGTACCCGGTCTTCCGGCAGGGCCAGCCGCTCGAGCCCGTCGAGATACTCCTGGCAGACGCGTCCCTCGATCATGCCGAGCTGGCGCTGCATCAGTGTCTGCCAGGTGGCGTTGTCTTGCTCCGACCAGGCGATATGGCCACTCTCGTCGGGCAGGCGTGCGCGATAGCCGGTCTTGCTGGCAACATCGCTGAGATGAGCGTTGGATGACGTCATGGGATCTCCCGCTGGCGGTTTATGATTGTCTTCGTGACTGTTGTACGTGCCTTGGAATGGCTTCGAGTCTAGACAGGTACGCAGCGGGAAAGCGCCCGCATTACGCCTCATCGAGGTGTCATGCGCGGGTCGTTCTGTAAAGAAAACCTTACAATAGAATTAACCCTTTGCCTTGAGGGGGAGAAGTCCCGGGCAGGCTGGTTTGAGGTTGCGCGAGTGTCACGTTATCTTGACGGTAGAGTCACGATGGCTTGACGCCTTTCTTTCCCGGCGTCGCGGCCACGCCAACCATTTGCCCGTTTCTGATTCGAGTACACCCTGATGAGACTGAGGTTCCACTGCCAGAATCGCATCGGCATTCTGCGCGATATCGTGTCGCACTTCGTCGATTATGGGCTCAACGTGGCGCGCGGGGAGGTGGGGGGAGAGCACGGCAACGCCATCTATCTGCACGTACCCAATCTGCTCAACGCCCAGCTTGCGACCCTCAAGCCGGTTCTGGAAGCCGTACCCGGCGTGTTCGGCGTCCGCCGGGTCAACCTGATGCCCAGCGAACGTCGCCACCTGGAGCTCGATGCGTTGCTGTCGTCGCTCTCAGACCCGGTAATGTCCATCGACATGGAGGGGCATATCGTGGCGGCCAACCGGGCAGCCGGCCAGTTGCTCGGTGTCCGCATCGACGAAGTGCCGGGCCTGTCGCTGAACCGCTACCTGCCGGATATCGATCTGCCGGCACTGATCCGCCGCAACAACGCACGGGTCAACGGCCTGCGTATCACCCTGCGCGACGCCACCTTCCTGGCCGATATCGCGCCACTGCACCGCGAGCACCTCGATGACGTGGCGTCGCTGGCCGGGGCGGTGGTGACCCTGCACAGCGTCGATCGTATCGGTGAGCGGATCTACCAGGTCCAGCGTCAGGAGCTGCGCGGCTTCGATGCGCTGTTCCAGGCCAGTCCCAGGCTGGCGTCGCTGATTCGTGAGGCGCGACGCATGGCGCCGCTGGAGGCGCCGCTGCTGATCCAGGGCGAGACCGGCACCGGCAAGGAGCTATTGGCCAGGGCCTGTCACCTGGCAAGCTCCCGTGGACAGGCGCCGTTCATGGCATTGAACTGCGCCGGACTGCCGGAATCCATGGCCGAGACCGAGCTGTTCGGCTATGCGCCGGGGGCCTTTGAAGGAGCGCGCCCCGAAGGCAAGCTGGGGCTGCTGGAACTGACGGCGGGTGGCACCATCTTCCTCGACGAGGTGGGCGAGATGAGCCCACGGCTGCAGGTCAAGCTGCTGCGCTTCCTGCAGGACGGCGGCTTTCGCCGGGTAGGCAGCGACGAGGAGACCTACCTCGACGTGCGGGTGATCTGTGCCACCCAGCAGGATTTGCCCGGGCTCTGCGCCGAAGGCCATTTCCGCCATGATCTCTATCACCGGCTCAATGTGCTGTCGCTGGCGGTACCGCCGCTGCGGGAGTGCCTGGATGGCATCGAGGCGATGGCCAACCACTTCATCGACCGGGCCGCGCGACAGATCGGCTGCCGTGCGCCGTCGCTGTCGCCGGCGGCCCTGGCCCGGCTATCCGGCTACCATTGGCCCGGCAACGTACGCCAGCTGGAGAACGTGCTGTTCCAGGCGGTCTCGCTCTGCGAGGGCGAGGCCATCGAGCCCGCCCACTTGCGCCTGCCGGATGTGGGCCAGGCGCCAGGGCTCTCCGGCATCGACCTCGACGGCTCCCTTGCCGACATCATGGGCGACGTGGAGCGCCGAATACTGGCCTCGCTCTATCCGCAGTATCCTTCCAGCCGACAGCTGGCCAAGCGCCTGGGTGTCTCCCACACCACCATCGCCAACAAGCTGCGACAGCACGGTATTGGCCCGGAGGGTTAGCGTCAGGCGGGCGAAACCAGCCCCGATCGGATCACCAGCTCACGCACCTCGGCGTAGTGGTGAGCCTCCAGAGCACCGAAGCCGGCCAGCCGCCGCGCCTTTAGTCGGGTGAGCAGCGGCGTGGTGAGGCCGCACAGGAAGCGTGTGATCAGGTCGGGAGTGAGCGGATGGCGATCCTGGCTGGCGGCGAGCTGCTGGATCAGCTCGCCCGCCAGCCCCTCGACGGCGTCGACTGCCAGCGGTGGTGGCGCCTCGCCCTGGGGCAGGCGGGCGACCTGCCCGTGACAGGCGGAGCAGTGGCCGCAGTGCTGTGGCGCCCGGTCATCGCCGAACCACTCCGCCAGGCGACGGCTCAGGCATGCCTCGCTTTCGAACAGGGCCAGCATGGCGTGGAGTCGCTCCACCTCCGCCTGCTCCTTGTCCCGGAAATAGCCATGCAGTTCATCGCTCAGGGCGGCCGGATCGATGTCCTGGCGCAGCACCTCGTAGACCTCGGTCATCTGCTTGCTTTCCAGCGTCATCCAGCCCTTGGTGACGAAGTAGTCCAGTGCCGTGATCACCCGGCCGCGCTCGGTGTTCACGCCCCGTTCGCCGCCCAGGCGGGCGAGTGCCTCGAAATCCAGGGTATACCAGGTCCGGGCGCGCTGGGAGGCGTCGAGGATCGCCTGCACGAAGGCGGCACGCTCGCCCTCGAAGCGGGCGACCAGTGCCTCGGGCTCCTCGCCCAGGCGGAAGCGGTATTCGGCGAAGTAGCTGTAGCGCGGGGCGATGATGCCGCGCAGCTCCAGCTGAACCAGCAGGGTCTTCAGCGGCAGTGGGCGAATGTTGCTCTGCTGCGAGAGGCTGTTGAGCATCAGTTCCCACTGGCTGCCGGCGCCGCCCCGGCTCACCGCTACCACCTCGTCGATCACCTGGCGAATGCCGTAGTGTTCCGGGGTGTCGCCGAAGACGAAGTTCTCGAGCACGTTGAGGTGGTCGCGCCCGGCCAGCATCAGGCAGTCGGAAGGCTGGCCGTCGCGGCCGGCCCGGCCGATCTCCTGGCTATAGTTCTCGATCGACTTGGGCAGGTCGAAATGCACCACGTTGCGAATGTCGGCCTTGTCGATGCCCATGCCGAAGGCGATGGTGGCGACGATGCAGGGCATCTGGCCCGCCATGAAGTCGCGCTGGATGCGCTCGCGGATATTGCTGTCGAGCCCGGCGTGGTAGGCGGTGGCGGGGAGCCCGGCCTTGCTCAGGTAGGCGGCCAGGCGTTCGGCGGTCTGCTGCAGGGTGACGTAGACGATGGTAGGCGCGGGGGGCTGGGAGTCGAGCTTGGGTCGCAGCCACTCGACCAGGCGGCGTGGCCGCGTCTCGGCCGGCACCGGCGCCACCTCCAGGTGCAGGTTGGGACGATAGAAGCCGGTGGCGGTGACGTCGCTCTCGGCGATGTCGAAGCGCGAGCGCATGTCCGCGATCACCCGCGGGGTGGCCGTGGCGGTCAGCAGCAGTACCTGGGCAATGCCGAACTCGCGCCGGTAGTCGGGCAGCTTGAGGTAGTCCGGCCGAAAGTTGTGGCCCCACTCGGAGATGCAGTGGGCCTCGTCCACCACCATCAGCGAGATCGGTACGCGCCGGATGAAGGCGCGGAAGCGTTCGTTCTTGAGCCGCTCCACCGATATCATCAGGATCCGAATATCACCCCGCTTGACGCCCTCCATCACGGCGGCGGCCTCCTCGCGGCTCTGGCCAGAGTCGATGCTGGCGGCGGCGATTCCGTGGCGCTCGAGGAACGCCAGCTGGTCCTGCATCAGTGCCAGCAGCGGTGAGATGACCAGGGTCAGGTGGGGCAGGTGCAGCGCAGGGAGCTGGTAGCAGAGCGACTTGCCGGAGCCGGTGGGAAAGATTGCCGCCGCCGAACGGCCCGCCGTTATCGCCTCGATCACCGGGCGCTGGCCGGGGCGGAAGTCGCCGTAGCCAAAGACCTGCTGTAACGTCTGCTCAATCATGAAGACACTCCCTGTTATGACCGCACGTACACTCCGCACATTCTGGCATATCGCCGGCTGCGACGACGGCCTCTTCGCCCTCGGAGTGATCGGCAGTGGCTCGCCCGGGATCTTGAGTCCACCGCGTGGAATGAGACATGACACAGCTTGTCATGACCCGGCCGCCCCAGGTTGGCATAATGCCCCTTTTGCCCGCAGGGAAGACCCATGACCGCCTGGAGCAAACTGCTTGTTGCCACCACAAGGCTGATCGACCTGCACGACAGCGCCCACGAGCCGGGTTCGGCCTTCGTGCAGGTCAGCCAGGAGCAGCGCCGAGGCTTGCGTGACGGCTACTGGCTCGACCTCGGCTGCCTGCTGCTGGACTACCTGCTGGATGTGGATTTCGCCACCAACAGTGCCTTCGTCTCCCAGACGCGCTGCCTCAACCACCTGCGCGATACCTATCCCGAGCTGCCCCATGACGACCTGACCTTCGTCATCAACCTGCTGTCGACGCCGAGTGAGCTGAATTTTCGTCAGCCGTCCCCGACCCCGGACGGGCGCCAGGCGTCCCCGACCCCGGACGCGCGACAAGCGTCCCCGACCCCGGACGGGCGTCAGCCGTCCTCGAATCCAGATGCCGGTGAGGCGAGCGGTGCAATGCGCTCGCGGCGCAGCACCAAGCGCACGGCGCTGATCGAGAAGCAGGGCCAGACCGGCCAGGTGCGCCTCACGCCGAGCGGCCGCCAGGCGGTGACCCTGGCCAGCCAGGTCGAGGACCTGCTCTATTCCGAATACGATGCCGCCAAGGTGCTGGCGGCGCTGGCCCGGGGCGACTTCGCCCGTATTCCCGATATCACCAACCAGATCCTGCTGGCCATTCGCGCCCTGACCCAGGAGCTGCGCCGGGTGCGCGAGAATCCCACCCGCGAGGGCAAGTTGATCGCGCTGCTCGACAACGAGCGCCACTACCATAACGCGCTCTCCAGCATACAGCAGACCCTGCTCGACGGCCGGGCCCAACTGACGACGCCCAAGCTCATGGAGCGCTTCGACGTCTGGCGGGAGGAGCAGCCCGACGAGTGGGATCTGCGCGTGCTCTCCGGTGCCATCGGCCGTGTGCTCAACGCCATCGAGAACCTGTCGCGGCGACTCTCTGAGCTGCTGGCCGACATCGCCGAGGGTCGAATTCAGTCCATGGGCGTGGTGGACTTCCAGGACATGGCGCGCGAGTTGCTGGCCGCGCCCGCATCGCCACGGCTGCAGGAGGCGGTGGTGCGCCGCATGATGCCGCTGCATGCCCAGGCGGTGTTTCCCCGCCTGGCGCCGCTGGTGCCGCTGCTGGAGAGTCGCCGTGCCGAGGCGAGCCACGCGGCGCTGGTCTTCGACGAACAGCACGATGCCAGGCCGGAAGACCCGCTGCTGGCACGCTTCCTCGAGGCCCGTGGGCCGGCGCTGCGTGAGCGGATCCACCAGGCCCCGCTGTCGCTGCCCCAGGCGCTGGAAGAGGGCTGGCACCGTTTCGAGGAGGGCGACTGCCTGGCGCAGCTGCTCAACACCTTCGTCGACACCGAATTGCTCGATCGCCGTCTCACGGTGGGCATCGAGAGTGAGCCCTTCACGTTGCTGTTGGCCGATGGCCGGCGTATCGACGGTGCGGTGACCCCCTCGCTTGGCTTTTTTCAGGCGACCGGCGATGAACACAGCGCTACCAACCGAATCGATCAGGACGAGCCCGTATGAACATGACCGAAATGGGCGAGGTGGTCGCCTACCTGCTGCGCTATCGCAGCGCCGAACGCCTGCCCGGCAGCGGCCGCAAGCGGCGTGCCGCGCGGGAGGGCCAGCTCTCCGAGCGCGATGTCTGCGCGCTGATCGATGATGCCAGCGATATCGAGCGCGAAGGGCTGCGCGACTTCCTCGCCGGCCAGGGGCTGCGGCTCAAAGTGTTCGAGACCGGCGACTACCCCGGCATCGCGCCCGGCTCGCGCTACTACGCCCTGCTGCCGGACCCGGAGCTGGAGCAGCCGCCGCTCTATACCCGCGAGCCGGTATTCGAGGCGCTCAAGCTGCGCCAGGAGAGCCGTGCCGAGCTGGCCCAGTGGTACCTGCAGCTCTGGCTGCTGATGCACACCCTGTTATATACCCGCTACAACCGGGCGCTCTCCGACGTCAGCCGCTACCAGGAGGCCACCTTCAGCGGCGTGGAGCTCGCCGAGCTGATGCGCGAACAGCTTGAAGCGCTGCGTGCCCTGGGCGAGGCGGCGCCGGAGACGAGCCGCGGGCTGCTCGAGGAGCGCGGCGAGGATATCACCCGCCGAGTGCGCGCCTTCATCGAGCTGCAGGTCCGGGCCGGGCTGCTGGAGAGCCCGCGGGATTCCGGCGAGGCGTCGGCCGTGGACCCTGAAGGCGAGAGCGTGGGCGAGGTCTGGCAGCAGACGCTGCTGGGCGCCCTGGAAAGCGAACAGATCGGTATCCACCAGCTTGGGCATCTCCAGGCACTGGCCAGAGGGCTGGAGGAAGCGCCGGGTAGTGGTCAAGAGAGATGCGCTCAGGAGGATGCCATCGAGAGCGACGGTCACGACGAGGAGGCAACCGCATGAGCGTGATCAACCGTATCGAGATCGCCAACCTGCTCAACAAGCACGGCGACGTTGCCTCGCCCTGGGACGCCAAGATGCGTCACCTGCTGCTCGACCTGCGCGGCCAGTCCAGCGCCATCAGCATGGAGAACGGCTTCGGCAAGACCACCCTGGCCGAGGCGCTGATCGGGCTGCTCTCCCGGGACCGCACCCTGCTGGCGCGCACCCGGCGCAAGTGCACCCCCTCATCGGTGGCGGGCGAAGGGCGCAGCTGGAGCCACCTGCGGGTGGAGTTTCGCTCCCGCAGCGGCGGTGCCCGCCAGGACGACATGCTGGCCGCCGCGGGGGAGGAGGTCGCCGGCGAGACCTTCGTCTTCGGCTTCTATGGCTACAGCGATGGCAGCGGGCTCTCCTTCTATCACTATGCCGGTCGGCTGGAGGACATTCCGGTTCATCACCTGACCCGGGACGGCAAGCTTGCCCTGCACGCCAACAGCGATATCAAGATGGCCATGAGCCAGCGTGGCGTGCGCCTGACCCACAACCGCGAGGAGTGGCTGGAGGCGGTGGGCGCCCATGTCTCCCGCCGCGAGCTCGCCCAGCTCGCCGCCTTCCAGAAGGAGGGCGGCGCCGACAAGAGCCAGATCTTCAATGCCATCAAGCCGCGCCAGGGCGAGAAGGCGGATCAGGCCTTCTTCTTCGAGGTGCTGGCCCCCGAGATCCTCTCCGGTGCCACCCGGGGCGAGACCGACGAGAGCGAGGAGCTGATCGAGGAGGTGATCCTCAACTCCGGCACCAACATCACCGAGCTGCGCCACCGGCTCGAGGAGGCCGAGAGCGACCAACGCCGTGCCAGCGACAAGGTCCAACGCCTGGCCGCCCTCAAGGGCCAGGGCGAAACGCTGCGCGCCGCCCGTGACCAGCTGCTCGAGCTCGACCGCGGGCTGGCGGCGAGCGAGGCCCTGCTCGGCGGGCAGGCCCTGCTCGGCCTGCCGGGGTTGCCGCGGCGGCCCGCTGCTGTCGATGGTCAGGATGCTGCCGATACAGAGCCAAGCGAGTACGAAAGCGTCCAGGGCTTCGCCTGGGCCGTGGGCGATACTGGCCGTCCCCGGGTCTCTACCTGGCTGCTGGCCAAGCTCTCCGGGCTCACCGAGCGCGCCGTGCGCCAGGCGCTCTCCGAGCGGGGCGCGCGCCTGGACGTTCACCGCCGCCTGATTCACCTGGCCGAGGCCGACTGGCCGGCGGGCCGGGATATCGGCCATGTGGCCTTCGCCGCTGCCCGCGACTGGCTCGCCGAGAGCCTCGCCTTCAATGACGACAGCGCGCGCTACCGGGCGCTGAGCGCGTTGGACGAAGGCGCCGAGGCATTCGAGGCCCTCGACGGCAACCGCTTCCGCGAGGAGGTGATCGCCGACACCCTCTACCATGAGGAGCTGGGTCGTGACCTGGCCGGGCTGGACGAGCACCGCGATGGCCTGGAGCAGGCCCGCGAGCGGCTCGAGTCGCAGCAGCGGGACTTTGTCGATAACCAGAGCTTCTACACCCAGGCCCTGGCCGAAGGGCTATTCGATGAGGCCGAGCTGGAAGTGCCGGAGGCCACCGCAGAGGTGGCCCGGGAGCAGGCGGCATCCGCCAGGCAGGCTTTCAATGCTCACCTTGGGCGCATCGGTGAACTCAAGCAGGTCGCCGCTTGGCACGAGGCTTTCCAGCGGCAGCAGCCGGGTGCCATGCCCGGAGAGCTGTTGCAGGAGAAGCAGGAACGCGAGGCGGAACTGGAGGAAACCCTGGAGGGGCTTGCCCGTGAGCGCGACGACGCGACCGTGGCCCTGGAACGGGCCCGCGGCGAACGCGAACGGCTGAGCGGCGAGCGTGAGCGACTGGCCGGCGAGCAGGGGCTGCTGGCCCGTGGGCAGGCACCCTGGCGGGCCTTCGTCGAGGGCTGGCCCAACGAGGAGATCGGCGGCTTCTGGTCCCGTCGCAAGACCGCCCTGGCCGAACTCGACACCCGCTGCCGTGAGGCCGACCGGCGTCGGCAGGATGCCGAGCGCACCCGGACGCGGCTGGCCCCGCTGGCCCAGGCCGCACGCCACTACCAGGAATTGCACGGCGGCGACGACCCGGTGCATCTGCGCCAGCGCCTGCGCGATCGGGAGCGCACCCTGGCCGACGAACAGCACCGCCTGGAAGCCGAAGAGACTCGGCTGCGGCGACTGCACCGGGCGCGGCTCGCCTTCGCCGACAACAGCGAACTGACGCCGGAGGCCTGGCTGCAGGACGCCAAGCGTCGCTATCCACGCTTGCTGCGCGAGGCGGAAACACTGGAAGACGATATCCAGGCGCGGGAACGTTACCTGGAGAGCCTGGCCGGCGACCCGCTGGAGCGCCGCACGGTCGAGGCCGAAGCGCACCGCCTGCTCGACGACACGGGTGTCGCCTGGCAGCCGCTGCACGAGGTTCTCAATCATGCCGACTCCCCGCTGGAGCGACGGCGTGAATGGCTGGCCCAGGCGGCCGGCCTGCTGTTCGCCCCGGTGGTGGCCGGCGTCGGCGCGGCGCAGGATGTCGCCGCCGCGCTGATCGAGGCCGGGCTAGCGGTGCCGGTCTTCGAGGCCGAGCGGCTCTCCTCGTTGCTGGCTCGCGGCGAGCCGCCGCTGGGTGCCGTGCAGGGCGTCGAGACCCTGGCGGTGAAGGCCGCCCTGGACCCGAGCTATCTGGAAGCCCTGCGCGAGGCCACCGAGAAACGCCTGGCCGCCGACCGCGAACGGCAGAAGGCGCTGGCGGCCGAGTGCGCTCGTCTCGACCCCCATGGCGAGAGCTATGCCCTGGCACTGGAGGCGCGGGCTGGCGACGAGGAGGGTGTCGAAGCCTTGCTGGAGACGCTGGGGGAGGCCCAGGGCGAGCTGGCTGAACGCCAGGCGGCGCTGGCGCCGCGGCTGACCGATGCGGCATTGGCCTGTATCGATGACTTCCAGCGCTACCTGCAGGAGGGGGGCGATCTCGCCCTGGAGGAGGCCGCCGAGGCCAGCCTCGAGGCCGAGACGGCACTGGCCGAGCTGACGCCGGAGCGGGAGCGTGCCACTCGCGAGCTGGAGGCCCACGGCCAGACCTGGCTCGCCGCTGAACAGTTCAACGATGCCGGCGGTGTCGAGCGGCTGCAGGCGCTCGAGGCGCGCTTAGCCGAGCTTGAACGGCACCTGGCCGAGGCCGCCGAGCGGCTGGAAGCCGCCGTCGAGAGGAATGAGCTGCTGAATCAGCAGCACGCCGATGCCGAGGCGCAGCGGCGTCGCATCTTCGGCGATGGGGAGCGCGACCGCCTGCGGGCACTGGCCGCCTTCGAGGAGGAGGGCGGCGTCGCCTTCATGGCCAGTGCCGCCGAGGTACAGGCCGAGCTCGAGGTGGCGCTGGCGCAGGCAAGCCGGCGCGCCGACTTCGATTTCAGCCGCATACGCGCCTATCTCGATGTGCGCGATGCCGGTGGTGGTAGCCAGAAGCTGGAGCGTGAGATCGCCCGGGTCAAGCGCGAGCTGGGCGAGGCGCGTGACGCGCGCAAGGCCAAGGCCGCCGAGCGCGATGCGGTGGAGGGTCGCCTGAACGATCAGCGTCGTGCCCTGGAGTGGGTCGATCAACTCGCCGTCGACTGGCTGCGTGCGCTGCGTGAACTGCCACAGGGCTGGGCGCGTCGCCTGGCGTCGCTGGAGGACCTGGCCGACGCCAGCCGCTGGCCCCACGACGATGGCGACCACGAGGCCCGTGACGCCGCGCTCGAGACCTGGCATGCCATGGCGGGGGAGACGTCCGAGCTCGATGTCACCGCCCTGGAAGCCTGCCAGCAAACCCTGCTGGACGCCCTCGGCGAACTCAACCTGGGCGAGCGGGCCCGCAACCGGGAGCGTCAGGCGAAGCAGGTCGAGACGAGCGAACGGCGGCTGGCGGAGTCCCTGGAAGAGGCGGCCCACAGCCGGCTGTTCAGCGATACCGAACGCGCCAGGCTGGCCATGCTCAAGGGTGCCAGCGCCGCCGCGCTGAATGACCTGCTCGCACTTCACGAACAGCTCTTCGACCAGCTTGGCGACCATCGCCAGCGGGTCGATCGGCTGCACGCTTCCCGTGAGCAGATCGAGGGCACCCTGGTCGAGCGTCTCAGCTCGATCATCAGCGATGCCGCCGGCAACCTCGACATTCTCCGGCGGGTGGCCCGCAGCAGCGGCGAGGGCGGTGCCTTCTTCGAGGTCAAGGCGGCGCTGATCGGCCCCGACCAGCTGCGCGAGCTGATCACCACCCTGCTGGCCGATATCGACGAGCACCAGGCCGCCATGCGGCGTCGTGCCGAGCGCGATGGCGGTGTGGTCGACGGCGAATCGCGGCGCCGCGACGACGACCTGCTGCGCCAGATCCGGCGACGCATCTATCGCGGGCTCTTCCACGATGTCTCGATCCGTCTCAAGCACGACGCCATCCGCCCCCACGGCCGGCTCTTCTCGCTCAACGAGGAGATGTCGGAGGGCCAGCGCGAGGCCGTGTCGCTGATGTGGCTGGTCAAGCTCTCGGAATTCGCCATCGAGCGCGAGCTTCGCGAACTGCCGGGGCACCACAAGCGCCGTGCCCGCAGCAGCCGCGAGAGCGTGATCCTGCTCGACGGGCTATTCTCCAAGCTGTCGCATCGTCGGCTGATTCAGGACTCCCTCGAATCGCTGCGCAACACCCGCGGGCGCTTCCAGATGATCGGCCTGATCCACAACCCCAACTACGAGAACGACCCCGAGATATTTCCCACCTACCTGGTGGGCAGTGTCATCGGCGGCGCCCAGGGGCAGGGCGGCCACGTCATGGTGCGCGACGGCCGCATCACCGCCCCCGAGGACGTGGGGCGCAGTCAGGGCGAAGCCAGCCTGTTCGGCATTCACGTCACAGAGGCGGTGGAGTGAAGGATCCGGCAGGAAAGGGTTACTGTTGGAGCGCTGCTCCGCATCGCGACTGGCGCCGCCAGGCGCCTTGGCGGAGGCCGCCACGTTGGCAGCGATCGCCAACGTCGGGCAACCCCGCCGGGAGGCCTTCGGCCTCCAGTCGTGAGCTGAAGCTTCCTCCAACAACGGGGTAGCACCGTTGGTGGAGAAAACCGCTGTTGGAGCGCTGCTCCGCATCGCGACTGGCGCCGATAGGCGCCTTGGCGGAGGCTGAAGCGTGGTGATGGTCGCGAACGTTGGCAACACCGCCGGGAGGCCTTCGGCCTCCAGTCGTGAGCTGAAGCTTCCTCCAACAACGCGGTAGTTGCCGACCTTGTTGGAGCGCTGCTCCGCATCGCGACTGGCGCTGCCAGGCGCCTTGGCGGAGGCTGCAACAGCAGCAGTGTTCGCCAGCGTTGGCAATACTACGGTCGCCGATGCGTCGGACCGGAGCTAAAGCTAACTCCGACAGCGACTTTCTCATAGACGAAGGAGTACACGGCATGCACGTCATCATCGATCTTTGCGTAGTCCCACTGGGCGTGGGGGTATCGGTTTCACCGCAGATCGCCGCCTGCCAGCGGGTCATCCAGGCATCGGGCCTCGAGCATCATATGCACGCCTATGGCACCAATATCGAGGGGCCGTGGGACGAGGTGATGGCGGTGGTCAAGCGCTGCCATGAAGTGGTGCACGAAATGGGTGCGCCGCGCATCACCACCACCATCAAGCTGGGGACCCGGACCGACCGCGAGCAGAGCATGGGCGACAAGATAACCAGCGTGGAGGACAAGCTAGGCGGTCAAATGTGACTCCCAATACTTGAGGTGTCAGGTTTTCGTTACGCCCTGTCAGGTTTTTGAACCGGTCTACTGGCGCGACAGGCCGGCTTCGGAAGGGTGTAAGCATTGCTTTACGGCGGCCGGGGTGGCGCCGACGCCGGCAGGGGTAGATAGGGGGTGTCCGGACGTTCCGATGGGCGCGGCGGGGCACTAGGCTGGGGGCACATCACGGCGCCGCAGGGCGCCCATAACAACTGTGTCAAACCCTGGCCAAACCCTTGGAGAATTTCCATGAACGCGCCTGCCAAGACCGTCGCTCCCATCAGCCAAGACAACCCAATCGGCACCAACGGCTTCGAGTTCGTCGAGTACACCGCCCCTACCCCCGAGGGCATCGAGGAACTGCGTGCGCTGTTCAACCGCATGGGCTTCACCGAGACCCGCAAGCACCGCTCCAAGCAGGTGTTCCTGTTCCAGCAAGAGAACGTCAACTTCGTGCTCAACGCCGAGCCGGAGAGCCACGCCGCCGAGTTTGCTCGCGTGCACGGCCCCAGTGCCTGTGCCATGGCCTGGAAGGTGGCCGACGCCAGGCAGGCCTTCGACTACGCCGTGGCTCATGGCGCCGAGCCGATGGAGAATCCGGTCGGCCCCGGCGAGGTGGGCATTCCCGCGGTTCGCGGCATCGGCGGTTCGCTGCTCTACTTCGTCGACAACAAGGTCGATAGTGAAGGGCGCACCATCTATGACATCGACTTCGAGCCCATCCCCGGCCGCACCCCGCAGGACAGCAGCGTGGGTTTGCAGGTGCTCGACCACCTGACCCACAACGTCGACCGTGGCCAGATGGACTTCTGGGCGAATTTCTACACCGATATCGCCAACTTCCGCGAAAACCGCTACTTCGATATCAAGGGCAAGAAGACCGGTCTGCACTCCCGCGCCATGACCGCGCCCTGCGGCAAGATGCACATCCCGATCAACGAGTCCGCCGACGACACCTCGCAGATCGCCGAATTCCTGCGCGAGTACAACGGCGAGGGCATCCAGCACCTGGCCATGGCCACCGACGACATCTACGCCACGGTGCGTGCCCTGCGCGCCAACGGTGTGACCTTCCTCTCCACGCCGGACACCTACTACGAGAAGGTGGACCAGCGTGTGCCCAACCACGAGGAGAATGTCGAGGACCTGCGCGAATTGAGCCTGCTGGTCGATGGCGGCCCCGACGAGGGCGTGCTGCTGCAGATCTTCACCGAGACCGTGATCGGCCCGATCTTCTTCGAGATCATCCAGCGCAAGGGTAACGACGGCTTCGGCGAGGGCAACTTCAAGGCCCTGTTCGAATCCATCGAGGAAGATCAGATCCGTCGCGGTGTGCTCAAGGACGACTGACCGATCCACGATCCAATGGTAAGCCAGTGGCTGCATCAGACGCTGGCTGGCTGACCTCCGCAAGCCTATCGGTCGACACCGATGGGCTTGCCCACTGCCCAGAATCGCTGGGGTGCCTCGGCTTCGGCAGCATGCGACAATGATGCTTTCACCAGCGCCGAGCCTCAGCCCATGTCCTCCCCGCGCAGAGAATCCATTGCCGAGCTCCAGCGTATGCGTCGTGGCCGACCGAGGCGTGGTTGGCTCACGCGCAGCTTTCGCCTGCAGGTGATGCTGCTGGTCGGCGTTCTGCTGGCCGGCATGCTGCTGGCCCAGGGCGCCTACCTCAACCACCGCAAGGGCGAGATCATCAGTGACCAGATTGGCCAGCGAGCCCTGGCCGTGGCGCTGAGCGTGGCCAGCATCCCCGAGCTCATTGCCGCCTTCGACGACCCCGACCCCAGCGCCACCATCCAGCCCATTGCCGAACGCATCCGGCGCGAGACCGGTGCGCGCTACGTGGTGGTGGGCAATAACGAGGGGCTTCGCTATTCCCATCCCCTGCCCGAGCGGCTCGGCAAGCCGATGGTCGGCGGTGACAACGACCGGGCGTTGCTGCACGGCGAATCCTATGTCTCGGAGGCCACCGGCACGCTGGGCGAGGCCATGCGCGGCAAGACGCCGGTCCTCGACGCCGAGGGAAATATCATCGGTATCGTGTCGGTGGGCTTCATGCTCGACCGGGTGGCCATGGACGTGGTCGAGCACACCAGCCTGGGCTGGTGGCTGGTGGCGCTGATGATCGTGCTCGGCTTTGCCGGTGCCTATGGCCTGTCGCGGCATCTCAAGCGGGTGATCCTGGGCCTTGAGCCCTACGAGATCGCCCGCCTGGCCATGGAGAAGGAGGCGATCCTACAGTCGATTCACGAGGGGATCCTGGCGGTGAATCGAGAGGGCCAGATCACTCTGGTCAACCAGCAGGCGCGGCGCTTCCTTGGCCTGCCGCCGGTCCATGCGGTGGTCGGGCAGCCAATTCAGGACATCGTACCCAACTCGCGACTGCTAGAGGTCATGGAGCGAGGCGAGCATCAGTTCGACCAGGACATGTGGCTGGGGGATCATCCGGTGGTGGTCAACCGGGTGCCTATCCATCACGCGGGTGAGGTCGAAGGGGCGGTGGCGACCTTCCGCAGCCGGCGCGAGATCGTCGAGCTCTCCAATGCGTTGAATGCCGCCAGCCGGGACGTGGACATGCTGCGTGCCCAGGCCCATGAGTTCTCCAACAAGCTCTATACCATTTCCGGGATGCTCCAGCTCGGCCGTATCGAGGATGCCATCGCCCTGATTCACCAGGAGAGTGCGCATCAGCAGGCCCAGATGACCTTCCTGATGAAGCATGTGGGCGACCCGGTGGTCAGCGGCACCCTGCTCGGCAAGCTGACCCGGGCCCGCGAGCTTGGCGTGAAGCTGGAGATCGACGAGCAGAGCTCGCTGGTCGAGCCGCTCACGGTGACGGGCCAGGAGGTGCTGATGACGGTGATCGGCAACCTGCTGGACAATGCCTGCCATGCGGCGCTACAGGGCGACCGTCATGCCGAGGAGGGGCCGCGGGTGAGGTTGTTCTTCACCGATCTGGGTGAGCAGCTGCTCATCGAGGTGGAGGACAATGGCCCGGGAGTCCCCCACGAGCACGTCGAGGCGATTTTCCAGGAAGGCTTCTCCACCAAGCCGGGCAAGCATCACGGCATCGGCCTGGCCCTGGTCAGCCGCCTGTGCCGGGAGAATGGTGGCGCCATTACGCTGGAGGAGAGCGAGCTGGGAGGGGCCTGCTTCATCGCCGTGCTCGATCGCTCCCTGTGCCGGTCGCCGTCAGCGGGGGCAGGGCCAGCCGCCGCGACAGGGCAGACCATGAATCGCACATGACCACAAGCACAACCCATAAGCACAACCCATAAGCACAACCCATAAGCACAAGACGATGCAGAAGACATCGCGAGGGTAATGAGATATGCATGAATCGGACGATTCGCCTGCGGAGTTTGGCATCCTGATCGTCGAGGACGACTTTCGCATTGCCGACATCCATCGCGCCTTCATCGAGCAGAGCGAAGGCTTCCGGGTGGTGGGCATGGCCAGAAGCGGTGCCGAGGCACGGTCGCTGATGTCGCGACAGGCCGATACGGTACATCTGGTCCTGCTCGATGCCTACCTGCCGGACGTGGAGGGACTCGAACTGCTCTGGTCGCTGCGCCGGGATTACCTGCAGGTGGATATCGTGATGGTCACTGCCGCACGGGAAGTGGATACCATCGCCGAGGCCCTGCGTGGCGGGGTCTTCGACTACCTGATCAAGCCGGTGCAGGCCGGGCGTATGGCGCAGATGCTCGCGCGCTTCCGCCGCGAGCGCGCCGCCCTGACCGCCCGCAGTGAGATGAGCCAGGAGGAGCTCGACAGGGCATTGACCCGGCTGCGTCCCGAGGGGGCGCCGGGAGGCGGTGTGCGCAGCCTGCCCAAGGGAATCGATCGTCTTACGCTGCGCACCGTGGTGTCGGCGCTCGAGCAAGCCGCATCCCCGCTGGCCGCCATGGAGGTGGCCCGGGCCATGGGCGCCAGCCGATCAACGGCCCGTCGCTATCTGGAGTTTCTGGTCTCGGTGCAGGTGGTGTGCGCCGAGCTGGGCTACGGTGACGTGGGCCGACCGGAGCGTCGCTACCGCCTGGTGGGCGATACGTCGCCATGGTGTGAGGAAAGCTAGTTGAAGAAGGCTAGTTGAAGAAGGCTAGCTGGGAAGGTCAATTGAAGAGGGCTAGTTGAAGAGGGGGCGTGGAGGGGGAAGGCGAGTGGGAAGATCTCCGTGAACAGAATGGACAGAATGGGCGTAAAGGACTATTTGTCATTTATGTTCAGAAGCTTGTGGCCCAAGTGTCGCTCTTCTAGTGTTTGCATGGTAGCGCCCTAGGGCGACCACATAACGATCACAAGAATGATCACAAGAACGATCACACAACAAGATGCCGAACCCGGAGAACGCCATGACTACCAAGCTTTCCCTCAAGCGCCTGACGCTGCTGGCCTTGCCGCTGGCCGCTGTCGCCGGTGTAACGACTGCTGCCAGTGCCGATGAATGGACCCCGACTCGCTCCATCGAGTTCATCGCGCCGGCCAACCCAGGCGGTGGCTGGGATACCCTGGTGCGCACCACCTCGCGGGTGATTCAGCAAGAGGGCCTGGCAGAGCAGAACCTGGCCGCCATCAACGTACCGGGGGGTGGCGGTGCCGTCGCCTGGGCCCAGATCGCCCGCGACAGTGGCAACCCCCACAAGCTGTTCGCCACCAGCCCGCCGATCATCCTGGTGCCGCTGGCCGGCACGTCACGCTATGACCATAACGACTTCACGCCGATCGCCCGCCTGATCACCGACTACTCCATCGTACTGGTGGCGCAGGATTCCGAGTATCAGGATCTCAACGACCTGTTCGCGGCCGTCGAAGAGAACCCTGGCCTGAGCATCGGGGGCGGCAGTGCACCGGGCTCCATGGACCATATCTCCATCGCCGGCCTGGCATCGGCTGCCGGCCTGAACGCGGCTGAGATCAACTACATTCCCTTCTCCGGCGGTGGCGAAGCAATGACCAGCCTGATGGGTGGCCATGTCGAAGCGGTCATCACCGGCGCCGGCGAAGCCTCCGGTCAGCTGGGTGAGGGAAGCGACGTCAGGGCGCTGGGCGTTTCGGCTCCCGAACGTATGGGCGGCGTCCTGGCCGACATTCCGACCTACCAGGAGCAGGGCATCGACTACACCTTCGACATCTGGCGTGGCGTGATGGGTGCCCCGGACATGCCGGCCGAGGCGGTGGCCTACTACGAGGACCTGTTTGCCCGCATGCAGGAGACCGAAGGCTGGCAGGATGCCCGTGACCAGTTGGGCTGGCTCGACGCCTACCAGTCCAGCGAGGAGTTCGGTGAGTTCCTCGATGCGCAGAAGGAACTCTTCAGCGAAGTCCTGAGCGAACTCGGTCTGCTCGGCGAGTAACCGTTACGAGCCATCGTCGGCGAGGGCCCCGCAACGGGGCTCTCGTCCGTACCTTCAGCACTGCTTGAGCCCCTCAGGCTCGAGGTCCGCCATGACTCGACTCAATTCCAACCAGATCATTGCTCTGGTGCTGGCCGCGCTAGCGGTAGGCTACCTGGCCATGGCCTGGCAGATCCGTCCCTTTCCTCTGCCAAGGCCGATCGACTCCGATCTCTTCCCCAAGGTGCTGGGCTTCACGCTGCTGGGCCTGTCCCTGCTGTTGTTCCTGGAGAAGCCCAAGTCACAGGACGTACCCGAGGAGCTGGACCCCGAAGAGCAGGCCGCCCCGCTGCTGCTGAAGCCATGGTCGCGGGTCATCGTGACCACCCTGGCCATCGTGGCCTACGCGCTGCTGCTGGTGCCGGTAGGCTTCGTGCTGGCCTCCGTATCGCTGGTCTTCGGGCTGGCCTGGTACTACGGCTATCGCCGCCATGGGGTCAACCTTGCCACCTCGCTGGGCGTCGTGCTGACTCTCTACCTGACCATGACTCGGATCATGGGTGTCTATCTGCCCACCGGTTTGCTGCCGCTCTGACCACGGCCCGGAGTCTCCCATGGAATCTCTGAACAACCTGATGTACGGCTTCGGTATCGCGCTGGAGCCGATGAACATCGCCTACGTCTTCGCCGGGGTCTTTGCCGGCACCATCATCGGCATGCTGCCGGGCCTGGGTCCGATCAGTGCCCTGGCGCTGATGATCCCGATCACCTTTGCCATGGAACCCTCGTCCGGCCTGATCCTGATGGCAGGGGTCTACTACGGTGCCATCTTCGGTGGCTCGAGTTCATCGATCCTGCTCAACGCGCCGGGCGTCGCCGGTACCGTGGCGACCTCGTTCGACGGCTATCCAATGGCCAAGCAGGGGCTGGCGGGCAAGGCCCTGGCCATTGCCGCCTATGCGTCCTTCGTCGGCGGCACCATCTCCATCGTCTTCCTGATGCTGGTGGCACCGATGCTGTCGAAGGTCGCGGTCAGCTTCGGGCCGGCCGAGTACTTCTCGCTGATGGTGCTGGGGCTCACCGCGGTGGTGTCGCTCTCCGACAAATCACTGGTCAAGGGACTGATCGCTGCCGTGATAGGGGTGATGATCTCGATCATGGGCATCGACCTTCAGACCGGCACGGAGCGATTCACCTTCGGCACTGCTCATCTCCTCGACGGTATCGACTTCCTGGTGGTGGCGCTGGGTATCTTCGCGCTGGCTGAAGTGTTCTACATGCTGCTGCGCGGTGGTGGGGGCAAGGAGCAGCCGCGCAATGCCATCGGTTCGCTGAAGCTGAGCCGAAGCGAGGTTCGCGAGATCGCGCCGCCCATCGCCCGCAGCTCCGTGCTCGGTTTCTTCACCGGCGTATTGCCTGGGGCCGGTGCCACTATCGGTTCATTCCTCGGCTACAGCATGGAAAAGCGCCTGGCCAAGGATGGGGATACCTTCGGCAAGGGCAATATCAAGGGCGTCGCGGCCCCCGAGGCGGCCAACAATGCCGCCTGTACCGGCTCCTTTGTCCCGCTGCTGACGCTTGGCGTGCCCGGTTCCGGCACCACGGCGGTGCTGCTGGGTGCGCTGCTGGTCATGGGCGTCAGCCCGGGGCCGGCCATGCTGGTCGACCGTCCCGACGTGTTCTGGGGCGTCATCGCCAGTATGTACATCGGCAACATCTTCCTGCTGGTACTCAACCTGCCGCTGATTCCCTATATCGCCAAGATCCTCGAGATGCCGCGTCCGCTGCTGCTCGCCCTGATCCTGATCTTCTGCATGGTGGGGGTCTACGGCATGAGCTTCAGCGTCTTCGATCTGCTCCTGCTGCTGGGATTCGGCCTGGTGGGACTCGGCATGCGCCTGTTCGGCTTCCCGGCGGCGCCGCTGATCCTGGCGCTGATCCTCGGTGCCATCATGGAAGAATCCATGCGCCGGGCGCTGCAGATCTCGGGTGGTGACTGGATGATCTTCATCGACAAGCCGATCTCCATGTGGCTGCTGATCATCGCCGCGCTGTCGCTGCTGCTTCCAGTGGTGAAGCAGGGCCTGGCAAAGGCGCGCCGCGCACGGACATGATCGCGCCAGGGTTTTGATGTTGGGGTGCCGGTGCAGACCGGTGCCCCTTTTTTGTGTGCCCTGCACGCGAACGGTGCGGGAAGTGCGGAGAAAGGGGACTCTGTCTGCACCACGGTAGTGCCGAGGGATATGTGAATGGTCCTGGCTGGTGTTTCCAATGTATTGAAATTTAAAAGATTTACGATTTTTGCGTGAGGGTGGCGCAGGCCTTGCAAAGACTGATGGCTGAGACCCGCACGGACGGTCCTTTGACCCAGTGCGATGCCATCACAATGAAACCTTCCCGCAGGAAGGTGCAAGGAGTGACAAGTGAACGAATCCCGACGCAAGGTCCTGTCCCGTCCCTATCTCCATCCCTATCTTCGTCCTTCACGGCTGGCGGCTGCCGCACTGGTTACCACTGCCAGCCTTGGTTTCAGCGCCCAGGCGCTGGCGGAAGAACCGATCAAGGTGGGCATTCTCCACTCGCTGTCCGGCACCATGGCGATCAGCGAGACGGTGCTCAAGGACACCGTGGAAATGCTGATCGAGCAGCAGAACGAGCAGGGCGGCCTGCTGGGCCGCCAGCTCGAGGCGGTGGTGGTCGACCCGGCCTCCAACTGGCCGCTGTTCGCCGAGCGTGCCCGCGAGTTGCTGGCCCAGCATGAAGTCGATGTGGTCTTCGGCAACTGGACCTCGGTCTCGCGCAAGGCCGTGCTGCCCGTCTTCGAGGAGCTCAACGGCCTGCTGTTCTATCCGGTGCAGTATGAGGGTGAGGAGTCCTCCGAGAACGTCTTCTATACCGGAGCGGCGCCCAACCAGCAGGCCATTCCCGCCGTCGAGTACCTGCTGAACGAGGTGGGCGTAGAGCGCTGGGTGCTGGCCGGCACCGACTATGTCTATCCGCGCACCACCAACCGTATCCTCGAGGCCTTCCTCAAGGAGGAACACGGGGTGGCCGACGACGACATCATGATCAACTACACGCCCTTCGGTCACTCCGACTGGCAGAACATCGTCTCGGATATTCGTCGCTTCGGTAGCGAGGGCAAGAAGACCGCGGTGGTGTCCACCATCAACGGGGATGCCAACGTGCCTTTCTATACGGAACTGGCCAACCAAGGCGTTGACGCTGCGGATATCCCGGTGGTCGCATTCTCGGTGGGCGAGCAGGAGCTGACCGGGATCAACACTGGCCCGTTGGTCGGCCACCTGGCCGCCTGGAACTACTTCATGAGCGTCGACACCGATGAAAACTATGACTTCATCGACGCCTGGATCGATTACACCGGCGACGAGGAGGCGGTGACCAACGATCCCATGGAGGCTCACTACATCGGCTTCAACATGTGGGCCGAGGCGGTGCGCAAGGCCGGTACCACCGACGTCGACGCGATCAAGGAGGCGATCATCGGTGTCACCGTACCCAACCTGACCGGCGGCTATGCGGCGATGATGCCCAACCACCACATCACCAAGCCGGTGCTGATCGGTGAGATCCAGGATAATGGCCAGTTCGACGTGGTCTGGCGGACACCTTCCACCGTGGCCGGCGATGCCTGGTCCGACTACCTGCCGGGCTCCCGTGACCTGATTGCCGACTGGCGTGCACCGATGCGCTGCGGCAACTTCAATGTCGCCACCGGCTCCTGCGGCGGCAGCACTGCGGCCGAAGAAGCCGAGGCTGCCTTGGCCGAATAAATCGAGTGAGTCGATTTCCCCGCCGCCCAGCCGGGCGGCGGGACGCACGCCATCTTGTCTCTATCCAGAGGCCTTCTCGTCTCTATCCAGAGGAAAGCTCCGATGAGGATTTTCCCGTTGCCCTGGCCAGTGGCGGTCAAGGCGAGTGCCGGCAGCGCTGCTGGCCGACCTTCTCGCTGCCTGGCGATGTTGATCCTGCTGATTTCCCTGTGTATCACGGCTGGGGCTGCGCAAGCACAGTCTTCCGACGCCGGCGATGACGTCGCGGCCCTTGAGCTGCTCGAAGCGCTCGATGTCGACTCCTATCCGGCCAAGGGCGAAGCCATAGATGCCATCGTCCAGAGCGACGATACGCGCGCCCGCGACTGGCTCTCGGCGCTCCTCGACGGTCGCCTGCAGCGTACTGACGATGGCCGCTTCGTGGTGGTGCTCGATAACCGTGGTCGCGACTGGCCGGTGGCGGATGCGCTGTCCGGGGAAGCGCTCGGTGAGATGTCGCGCCGCGAGCTGGATCGCATCGGTATCAACAATGCCCTGCGCAATCAGCTGCGCAGCGCCATTGCCGTGGTCGATCTCTACTCACCGGATCTCGAGCTGCGCCGCGCCTCGGCGGAGCGCCTGCTCGGCGAGGTCGATGCCGATCTGGCGGAGCCATTGGCCGGTGTCATCGAGCAGGAGGAGGATCGCCGGGTGCGCGCCAGGCTGACCCAGGCGCTGGCGATCCATCGTCTGGAGCAGGGGGAACTCGATGCCGTTGCCGACCTTGAGGGCAGTCTCCATCCCCGGGTGCGTGTTGCATTGAATCGTGCGGTGATGGGCGATGACCCGGTGGTCGCCGACGCCGCCCAGGCGGCGCTGAACAGCATCGAGCAGAACCTGCGGATCAACCGCGGCCTCGAGACCCTCTATTTCGGTCTGAGCCTGGGTTCGGTACTCGTGCTGGCGGCCATTGGCCTGGCCATCACCTTCGGTGTGATGGGCGTCATCAACATGGCCCACGGCGAGCTGATCATGCTGGGTGCCTATACCACCTGGGCCATGCAGCAGCTGATTCCGGGACAGCCCGGTCTGGCGCTGATCCTGTCGATACCCGCCGGGTTCATGGTCTCGGCATTGGCCGGCATCGCCATCGAACGCGGCGTCATCCAGTTTCTCAAGGGACGCCCCCTGGAGACCCTGCTGGCCACCTTCGGCATCAGTCTGATCCTGCAGCAGCTGGTGCGCACGGCCATCTCCCCGCAGAACCGGACCGTGGTCACCCCGGATTGGATGAGTGGTTCGCTGGTCGTCAACGATGCCCTGTCGCTGACCCTCAATCGCATGTATGTGCTGGGCTTCACCCTGGTGGTGTTCGCCGCCCTGATGCTGATCATGCGCCGCACCCGGCTCGGCCTGGAGGTGCGCGCCGTGACCCAGAATCGCGCCATGGCGCGCTCCATGGGCATTCGCGCCACCCGGGTCGACATCATGACCTTCGCCCTGGGCTCCGGCGTCGCCGGCCTGGCCGGGGTGGCGCTCTCCCAGCTCACCAACGTCGGCCCCAACCTGGGGCAGAACTACATCATCGACTCGTTCATGGTGGTGGTCTTCGGCGGGGTGGGCAACCTCTGGGGCACCCTGGTGGCGGGACTGTCGCTGGGCGTGATCAACCAGATTCTCGAGCCCTGGGCCGGTGCCGTGCTGGCCAAGATCATCGTGCTCGTCTTCATCATTCTTTTCATCCAGAAGCGCCCCCGCGGACTCTTTCCGCAAAAGGGCCGGGCAGCGGAGGGTTAACGCATGCATTGGCTAGGAAGACCCTTTACCGAGCGATCGACCCAGCTGTTCCTCGGCGTGCTGCTCGCCGCGCTGGTCCTGGTGACGATCCTTCATGTGGCCGTACCCCAAGGGCATCCGCTCTACGTCAACGCCTATACCGTCAACCTGTTCGGCAAGTACCTGAGCTATGCGCTGCTCGCCGTCGCGGTGGACCTGGTGTGGGGCTATCTGGGCATTCTGAGCCTGGGGCACGGCGCCTTCTTCGCCCTGGGCGGCTATGCCATGGGCATGTACCTGATGCGCCAGATTGGTGACCGCGGTGTCTACGGTCATCCCGAACTGCCGGACTTCATGGTGTTCCTCAACTGGGACAGCCTGCCCTGGTACTGGACTGGCTTCGACATGGCCTGGTTCGCCTTCGCCATGGTGCTGCTGGCACCTGGCCTGCTGGCCCTGGTGTTCGGCTTCCTGGCATTCCGCTCGCGGGTGACGGGGGTCTATCTGTCGATCATCACCCAGGCGTTGACCTTCGCCCTGATGTTGGCGTTTTTCCGCAACGAGATGGGCTTCGGCGGCAACAACGGCCTGACCGACTTCCGCGACATCCTCGGTTACAACCTGAGAAGCGATGCCACCCGGCTGGGCCTGTTCATCGCCACCGGGGTGGCCCTGGCCGTGGGCTACGTCCTGTGCCGTGCCATCGTCGGCAGCAAGCTGGGCCGGGTCTGCGTGGCGACCCGCGATGCGGAGGCGCGAACGCGCTTCATCGGCTATCGGGTCGAGCGCTTCCAGCTCTTCGTCTTCGTGGTTTCGGCGATGCTGGCCGGCCTGGCTGGGGCGCTCTACGTACCCCAGGTGGGCATTATCAATCCCAGCGAATTCTCACCGGTCTTCTCCATCGAAATCGTACTCTGGGTGGCGCTGGGCGGCCGCGCGACGCTCTACGGCGCGGTGATCGGCGCCATCCTGGTCAACTACGCCAAGACGGTCTTCACCGGGGTGATGCCGGATGCCTGGCTGTTCGCCCTGGGCGCGATGTTCGTGCTGGTGACGGTATTCCTGCCCAAGGGTGTGGCTGGACTGCTGGCCTATCGCGTCCGGCGCCGGAAACACCGTGGCGAGGATGACGAATCGCCCACTCCCAGCGGCAAGGAGGTATCGGCATGAGCTTTCTCAGATCACTGGCCGACCGGGATCGTGTGTTCGACTTCCTGGTGCCGGCAGCATCGCCGGTGGATGTACGCCATGGGCCCATCCTTTACCTCGAGGACGTCACGGTCAGCTTCGATGGCTTCAAGGCTATCAACGACCTGAACCTGACCATCGACGACGGCGAGCTGCGCTGCATCATCGGGCCCAACGGTGCCGGCAAGACCACCATGATGGACATCATCACCGGCAAGACCCGCCCCGATGCCGGCAAGGTGTGGTTCGGCAGCCGCCATGATCTCCTGACCATGAACGAGCCGGAGATCGCCAGCCTCGGCATTGGCCGCAAGTTCCAGAAGCCCACCGTGTTCGAGGCATTGACGGTGTTCGAGAACCTGGAGCTGGCCATGGCGGCGGACAAGCGCATCCTGCCGACTCTCACGGCCAGAATGACGCCGTCCATTCGCGAGCGCATCGAGGAGGTGCTGGAAAACATCGGCCTTGCCGAGCTTCGCCTGCGTCCGGCGGGCATCCTCTCCCACGGCCAGAAACAGTGGCTGGAGATCGGCATGCTGCTGATGCAGCGCCCGCGTCTGCTGCTCGTCGACGAACCGGTGGCCGGCATGACCGAGCAGGAGATGGAGCGCACCGCCGAGCTGCTCACCGGCCTTGCTGGCAAGCAGTCGGTGGTCGTCGTGGAGCACGACATGGGCTTTGTGCGCTCCATCGCACGCAAGGTGACGGTGCTCCACCAGGGCAGCGTGCTGGCCGAGGGCAGCATGGACCAAGTGTCCAACGACCCGAAAGTGGTCGAGGTCTACCTGGGAGCCGACGCCGAAGAGGAGGTGGCCTGATGCTGACCGTCGACAAGCTCAACCAGTACTACGGTGAGAGCCATACCCTGTGGGACCTCGATCTGGACGTGCCTGCCGGCCAGTGTACCTGCGTGATGGGTCGCAACGGCGTCGGCAAGACCACGCTGCTGAAGGCGATCATGGGCGAGGTGGCCATCTCCAGCGGCAGCATCCGCTACGCGGATGACGTTGAGCTGACCAGGAAGCGGGTTGAGGAGCGCTCGCGCCTGGGCATCGGCTATGTGCCCCAGGGACGCCAGATATTTCCGCTGATGACGGTGGAGGAGAACCTGCGTACCGGGCTGGCGGCACGCCGCGATGGCAAGCGCAGCATCCCTGAACGGGTGTTCGAGCTGTTCCCGGTGCTCGCCGAGATGAAACACCGCCGCGGAGGGGATCTCTCCGGGGGGCAGCAGCAGCAGCTGGCCATCGGCCGGGCGCTGGTGATCGAGCCCCGCCTGTTGATCCTCGATGAGCCGGGGGAGGGGATCCAGCCCAATATCGTCGCCCAGATCGGCGAGGTGATCCGCAAGCTGATCGACGAGGATGGGCTCACGGTGCTGCTGGTGGAGCAGAAGCTGCCCTTCGCCCGCAAGTACGCGGATCGCTTCGTGATCATGAACCGAGGTCGACCGGTGGCCAAGGGGGGGATTAACGATCTGACGGATGGGCTGATAAAGGAGCATCTGACTGTGTAAATTATTATTCTTGGCAATACCCTCGGTGTAATGCCGGAGGAGTAGTGTTGACTAAACCTGATGGGAGACATTCGATAGGTCAGTGTTACATTCATGCTTGACAAGCTGAGCTTTATCATCAAATCTAGTAGACAAGGGTTTCCCAATGATGGGGAGCCCTCCAAGGAGCAGCACAGCTCCCCGTAGAAACTGGCTTTATAGCCGGTTACCGGGGGGCTTTTTTTTTTGGAGTGATAACGAAAATGTCAAGCAGCAACCATATCTGCCAGCCTTGCAAATTAGGCGTGCTGTTCTCCACAACAGGCACCTTGGCAATTATCGAGAAAGCTCAGCAACAGGGTGTGCTGTTAGCAATTGACGAGGTGAATAATGCAGGAGGCATTAATGGCGTAGAAATCGAACCGATCATGTATGACCCTGGTTCACAAGACAAGCGATACGGTGAGCTGGCTGAACGACTCATCTGTGAAGATGGAGTCAGGCTCATCATTGGTTGCTACACTTCATCGTCACGGAAAGAAGTGCTTCCTGTAGTCGAGCGACAAAATGCGCTTTTTTTCTACCCTACCTTATATGAAGGTTTTGAATATTCCGCTAACGTGATATATGGTGGCGCTGCCCCGAATCAGAATAGCGTCCCTCTAGCCAGATACTTGATGGAAAATTTTGGGAATAGATTCTTTTTTGTCGGTTCTGACTATATTTATCCCCGGGAGTCGAACAGGGTCATGAGAAATATCCTGCGCCAAGCCGGTGGCGAGGTGGTAGGCGAAAGGTATGCACCTCTTTTAGCTAGCTACGAAGATTTTGATGAAATAATCCAGGAAATAGATGAAGCAAAGCCGGATGTTATATTTTCGACTGTTGTGGGAGATGCAACGGTTCGATTTTATAAAGCATATAAAGCTCATGGTGGCCAAGCGCCTATCGGCAGTCTCACCACCAGTGAAGCCGAAGTGGCAGAAATGGGGGCTCAAGCCGCAGCGGGGCATATTACGGCAGCGCCATATTTTCAAAATTTAAATACTCAATCCAGTCAGGCTTTTGTGGAGCGGTTTCGTAACCGTTTTGGCGTGAGTGCTCATGTGACAAGCTGTGTAGAGTCAGCTTATTTTCAGGTGCATTTGTTGGCCAATGCACTAAAATCTACAGGCTGCCAGGATCCTGATCGACTACGAATAGCACTTGGTGGAGCGGAGTTTGAAGCGCCACAGGGAAGAATTAAGATAGATCCAGATAATAACCATACATATTTATATTCTCGGATAGCACGCGTGAGCCAGGAAGGGCAATATGTGGTGGAGAGGGAGACTCCCTATTCGGTAAAGCCTGATCCGTACCTTGTGGTTCCGGCTTTGCATGACTGGAGTGCGGAAATGGCTCATCCCTCCAGAAACCGAAGCGCCTGAGAGGTAGCCTGTGGAAAACATGACAACCGGAAATATAATAAAATCAATCCGAACTTTGCGCACAATGGTTCTGCACCCACAAGATTCACATGCAGAGCAATTAATTGAGCAAATAAGGCGTATTGGTTGTCAAGTAGAAGCGCAATGGCCTGTGCCGCACGCCTTGCCTGAACATGTCGACATACTATTTATTGAGGTGACGGAAAGCCCAGCGGCAAAATTGTTGGAGCTGCTGGGGAAAGAATGCGAGAGACGGCCAACGTTAATTGGAGTCGTTAGCTACGAAAATCCCTCTGTGCTTAACGCCTTGTTGGACATGCGTGTCGATGCGGTATTAACAAAACCGCTACGACCGACAGGTGTGCTAAGCAACATGGTGCTGGCGAGGAGAATATGGAAAGATTTTCAACGCTCTGAAAAAGAAATTAATAAACTGAAAGATAAGGTTAAGAATTCACAAATTGTCACCCAGGCTAAATTCATAATTATGCGTCTGCATGATATATCGGAAGATGAGTCATATGCAATGATACGTAGCCAGGCGATGTCAAAGAGGACATCAACCGTTGAAATTGCCCAAGCGATAATCAATGCAGATAGCATACTGGGAAATATAAGTTCCAAAGGAATAAAGGATGCATGGGGAGAGCACAAGCTTCTTGACGACGGCGTTGAGTGAAGCTCTGGCTTGTGTTTTGAATTGTTAATATGTCGCCTGTTGTTTTCGACATATTGATGGATGAACTTGGAGTGGTTTGCTGCATGCTGTAATGGTTTGCTCAGGGAGAAGTGTCGGTATATAGAACCAAAAAAATTTGCCGTGTCGACCTGATCTAGCAAGATGCCTGGAAAAGGCAAAGCTTGGTACATCAACGTTGATGTATCTGGTAAAAGTGGCAGAGAAGCCTCTTGGGATAGCAGTGTTAGTGCTTGCCAAGAGGTTTTTTTGTGCCTGAATGGTGCGTTGAGTATTAGCCGTATTAAGCATAAAGACAAGAATAGGAGAGCAATTATGAAACGTAGAGATTTTTTAAAAGGTGTGGCTGCAACGGGCGTCCTTGGGGCAACAGGGTTTCCAGGAATATGGACCAAGAGCGGTAATGCATGGGCCTCTAACAATGAAATACCGGTAGGTGTCTTGTTTTCCCTTACGGGTCCAGTGGCCGTAGTGGAGAGCACTTTGCAGAACGCTTGCTTGATGGCAATTGAAGAAATCAATGCCGAAGGGGGAATCCATGGAAGAATGCTTAAGCCGGTAATAGAGGATCCCGCATCAGATCCGGCAACATTTGCAGATAGAATCCGCCGGCAAGTCTTGCGCGATAACTGCGTAAGCGTATTTGGTGCATATACATCTGCCTCAAGGCAAGCAGTACTACCTGTGGTTGAGCAGCATGACAACCTTTTCTGGTACCCAACTTTGTACGAAGGTAGAGAGTGCTCACGCAACGTAATGTATGGCGGCGCCGTACCTAACCAGCAGCAACAGGAATTCGTACCTTGGCTGGCGGAAAATTTTGGTGGTCGCTTCTATTTGATCGGAAATAACTATGTTTACCCCCGTGAGGAAAATAATGTTTGTAAAATGATCCTGGATGATATCGGCGGAGAGGCGGTGCATGAAGAGTATGTGCCAATGGGGCATTCAGATTTTGGTTCTGTGATAAACAGAATTCGTGATATGAAACCTGATGTTATTTTCTGCACATTGGTAGGTGACTCAGATGTCGCTTTCCAACGCCAAATGCATGCTGCCGGTTTTGACCCGGAGACAATGCCTGTTGCAAGCCTTACCCGTTCTGAGATTGAAGTTAAGGCAATGGGTGGAGCTGCAGCAGCAGGTCACTTCTCTTCGGCACCCTATTTCATGGGACATGAGTCAGCAGCTAACCATCGATTCGTAGAAGCGTACTTGAATCGCTTTGGGCAAGATGAAGTAACCCACTTTGTCAATGAGGCAGCGTATTTCCAGGTATATCAATTTAAAGCAGCTGTTGAGCAACTCGCTCCTAGTGATATTACCCCATTGAATATTAGAGACGCTGCCGTTGGCCTGCGTCTGCTTGCACCGCAAGGTGAGATTGAAATAGATCCCAATTTGCACACTTACCTTTGGCCGAAAATCGCCAGATGGCAAGCAGATGGTCAAGCAGAAGTGGTACAGCAGTCTGCGAGACGCATGGCGCCCGAGCCATACTGGGCTTACGAGGACCAAATGTGCACAGCTGAGGGTCTTGTCCGTACTTAATTTGACTTGGTATTGCCCGGCGCTGTCGCATCGTTTCCGCGTCGGGTATTTCCTACCTTCAGGAGTGGCAAGTTATGGATTTTGCTTTAAATCAGTTTTTTGCTGGATTAAGCATTGCTTCAATTTTGCTTCTAATAGCACTTGGATTGGCAATCATTTACGGGACTATGGGTGTCATTAATCTTGCGCACGGCGAATTTGTAATGATCGGTGCTTATTCCGCCTGGTTTCTTCAAACATCAATGGGGCTGAATATTCTGCTTTCGTTGCCACTGGTATTTCTTGTTGTTGCATTAATGGGGCTTGCGATAGAGCGTGGAGTGGTACGCTGGCTGTACCATCGTCCTCTTGACACCATACTTGCTACCTGGGGCATTGGAATTGTCATTGAGCAACTGGTGAGATTGATTCTAGGGTCTACATCACGATATGTAGAAGGACCTTCAATGTTGGGTGGTAATGTTGAAATTGCAGGCGCGACCTTATCCATTTACCGCCTTTTCTTGATCGTGTTTTCGTTAATGGTGGTACTTGGTACTTGGTATTTGATGCGTCGCACAGAGTTTGGGATGAAACTTCGCGCGGTAATACAAAATAAAGAAATATCTGAATGTTATGGAATACGTTCTGAAAATGTTTATGCGGTAACCTTTGCGTTCGGTGCAGGCCTGGCTGGCATAGCAGGTGCTCTAGTGACACCCTTGATAAGCGTAACTCCCGGCATGGGTACATACCTTGTAGTAGATGCCTTCCTTGTTGTTATTTTAGGTGGGGTGGGCAGTTTGTTGGGTACAGTGGTGGCTTCAGGCCTTGTTGGTGAGGCTACGGCACTTTTTTCATTCCTTTTTAATGACACTATAGGTCGTGTCGCGGTGTTAATGGCAATTATCATTATTATAAGATTTCGCCCTCAAGGGTTGTTTCCAGATAAAGTGCGGCGCTAAGGAGGGGGTGTCATGAATCTTAATTTTCGTTATGACGTTGTCGGGTATGTTTTATTTGCAGTATTTGTGCTGCTTATAATGCCGATGTACGCATCTTTTGATGGCTTTCAGCTTAACACTTATGCACGATATCTGACGCTAGGCTTGGCGGCCATGGCTTTAGCTTTATCCTGGGGCTATGCCGGGATATTGAATCTTGGCCAAGCCGGGTCATTTGCCTTGGGCTCTTATATTATGGCCGCTCACTTAAAGCTCAAGGCCAGTGAAAATATGCCAGGAGGCATGCCCGACTTCATGGGCTGGACGAACCTTGAAGCTTTGCCATGGTTCTGGCAACCATTTCACTCGGTTACCCTGACACTGATTTCGGTAATATTGTTGCCTGCGATAGTTGCAAGTATCATTGGGGTCTTCATGTTCAGGGGAAGAATTACGGGTGTATTTGTAGCCATCATTACCTTGTCCTTTCTTGTGGCTTTCCAGTTGGTGTTTGTTGAGTATCAAATGTATACAGGGGGGGAGAACGGTCTTACAGGCTTGGCATCCTTGGAGTTGTTCAACTGGACGGCAAATAGCTATAGCACTGATTTCTACTATTTTGTTGCTGGGTGCTTGATTGTCATAATGGTCCTTACTGTAGCTCTTGTGCGAAGCAAGGTCGGGTTGATTCTACGTGCAATAAAGGAAAATCCAGATAGAGTTCGGTTCTTTGGATATAATGTAGCTAGTTATGAAATCATGGCTTTCAGTACATCTGCTGCGATCGCCAGTTGGGCAGGTATGCTGTACGCCTTGGTGCTTCAGTTCGCATCTCCGAGCTACATGAGCGTCTCCTTTAGCCTTGCAATTGTGATCTGGTGTGCTGTTGGTGGACGAAACTCACTTGTAGCCGCTGCACTTGGTGGGATAGTTGTAAATGCATTGCAAGGACGGCTTTCAGAGATATTTGTTGAAGGCTGGATGCTTTTCCTCGGCGTCGTGTTCATTCTAGTGGTTTTGTTTATGCCTAACGGGATTTATGGCCTCTTGCGTGCAAGTGTTGGTAAATTAAAAAATATGACTTCAGATGGTAAAGGTCACAGCCATGCAATAGAAGCTAATACAGGTTTACCAATGCAAAGCGACTCCAAGAAGGAGCGGTAATATGGCACATTTAGAAATTAAGGATCTTTCGGTAAATTTTGGCGGGCTTCGTGCTGTTGATGGGCTAGCCATGAACCTCGAGTTTGGTGAGTTACGCTGCCTTCTCGGGCCGAATGGCGCAGGGAAATCGACTACACTGGATCTCATTTGTGGGAAAACGAAAGCGACTAGCGGGGAGATAATATTCTCAGGCAATAATATAACCTCTATGCTGGAGTTCAAGCGTGCTCGTGCTGGAGTGGGCAGGAAATTTCAGACTCCATCGGTGTTCAAGGATTTAACTGTTTGTGAGAACCTTGAGGTTGCTCGATCACAAAAGCCTAAGGTTTTAGATTCCTTGCGCGTCTTTCGCTCTAATATGAGCGGTCGCATGGCTGAGGTTTTAGATATTATCGATTTGGGTGATGAGCTCAATACCGTTGCTGCCAACCTTTCCCATGGCCAAACCCAGTGGTTGGAAATTGCAATGCTATTGATTCAAGACAGCAAGCTGATACTTTTCGATGAGCCTACTGCTGGTATGACTATCCAGGAGACCATGAAAACAGCAGAAATTTTCAATGCGCTTAAGGGTAGTCACACCATGATTGTGGTTGAGCATGACATGGGGTTTGTTCGTGAAATTGCTGAAACTGTAACCGTTATGGACATGGGTAAACTGTTAGCCGAAGGCAGCATACAAGAAATTGAAAATAACCCAGCGGTGAGGGAAGCCTATTTAGCTGGAGACGATGATCATGCTTGAGGCAAAAGATCTTTTTTCATTTTATGGTAAGAGCCCGGTAATCCAAGGCCTGGACTTTACTATCAAACAAGGCAGCTTCGTTAGTGTGCTGGGCCGAAATGGTGTGGGTAAAACGACGCTTTTGCGTACCATCATGGGCCTAACCGATCGAATTACCGGATCATTAACATTCATGGGTAATGATCTTGGGAGTATGGCCACACACCAGCGTAGCAAAGAGGGTATTGGCTATATCCCACAAGGACGTGAGGTAATTCCTCGCTTCACAGTGCGTGAAAATATTGTCATGGGTACGTATGCAAGAAAAGATGGAAAGCGTGATTTTCCGGAATATATCCTGGACATGTTCCCAATTTTAAGAGAGTTCTTGAATAGGCGTGGTGGTGATCTGTCTGGTGGTCAGCAACAGCAGTTGGCAATTGGCAGGGCATTGGCAATGGAGCCGAAGATTCTTCTTCTAGATGAGCCAACTGAAGGCATACAACCTAATATCGTTCGCGAAATAGAAGACGTGCTTGTTAAATTAAACCGCGAGATGGGCATTACCATTATTCTAGTTGACCAGAACATTCCATTCGCTCGTCGTGTTTCAGATCACTTTCTTGTCTTAAATAAAGGACGTATTGCGGTTTCAGGAACAGGGGAGGAACTCACCGACCAAATCGTTGACGAGTACCTCACCTTCTAGGCGGCACCCATTCGTTCCGCCATAAAACCTCGGACTCCCCTTGTCCGAATCATGATAAATAGATGTTAAGGAGTCAAGATATGCGACACGGTGATATTTCCAGCAGCAATGATACGGTTGGCGTGGCAGTTGTTAACTACAAGATGCCCCGGCTCCATACCAAATCAGAAGTTCTTGATAATGCACAGAACATTGCTGACATGATTGTTGGTATGAAAAAAGGTCTACCGGGAATGGACTTGGTGATCTTTCCAGAATACAGCTTGCAAGGGATCATGTACGATCCACAGGAAATGATGGAAACAGCTTCCGTCGTCCCAGGCGAAGAGACTGAGATATTCTCAAAGGCGTGCCGTAAAGCGAATACCTGGGGAGTCTTTTCCATCACCGGTGAGCGTCATGAGGAGCATCCCAAGAAAAATCCATACAACACACTTCTCTTGATCAACAACAAAGGTGAGATTGTCCAGAAATATCGTAAAGTCATTCCTTGGTGCCCGATAGAGGGATGGTATCCTGGCAACACCACTTATGTATCTGAAGGTCCTAAGGGGCTGAAAATCAGTTTGATTATCTGTGATGACGGAAACTATCCGGAAATCTGGCGTGATTGTGCTATGAAAGGAGCAGAGCTGATCGTCAGGTGCCAAGGGTATATGTACCCAGCAAAAGAGCAGCAAATCATGATGGCAAAAGCGATGGCATGGGCTAATAACTCTTATGTTGCTGTAGCCAATGCTGCTGGCTTTGACGGTGTATATAGTTATTTTGGTCATTCTTCCATCATTGGATTTGATGGTCGTACTCTGGGTGAGTGTGGCGAAGAAGAAATGGGCATTCAGTATGCACAGCTGTCAGTGTCTCAAATCCGTGACGCTCGACAGAACGATCAATCACAGAATCATTTGTTCAAGATTCTGCATCGTGGCTATTCCGGCATGCACGCATCTGGAGATGGAGACAAAGGGTTAGCCGAGTGCCCGTTTGAGTTTTACAAGACATGGGTTAATGATGCAGAGAAGGCTAGAGAGGAAGTAGAAGCCATTACACGTAAAACCTCAGGTGTGGCGCAATGCCCGGTTGGTAGCTTGCCTTATGATGGAAAAGAAAAGGAGGCTTGATAGGTAAGCTATCTCAATGGCCCTGCTGTCAGTTGGCAGGGCCGGTTACGCTCTATTTCAATTTTTCCGATTCTGCTTTGTGGGCGGTAGGGAGATCAGCTAATGCCTTTTATTAACGACATGCTGGATAATACGGACAGGCAGCGAATGGATCAGGATGCCTTGGATTCGGAGAATTCTTCAGAGCATGACGTGCTCCAGTCACACCTGGCACACAAGTCAAGGCTGGAAAGTCGTTTTAAGTTTGATGTTGATATTGTCATGGATGCATTGAAGAAGGATATTCTAGGTCAAGAAAAGGCGATTGAGTCTGTACATGATATACTCAAGGTTGTACGTGCGGATATTACCGATCCCCGGCGTCCGTTATTTACCGCTCTTTTCCTTGGCCCTACTGGTGTCGGCAAGACGGAAGTCGTTAGATCATTGGCGCGTTCCCTGCACGGTGATGCGGATGCATTTTGCAGAGTGGATATGAACACACTCTCCCAGGAACACTATTCTGCAGCCATCACCGGTGCTCCTCCCGGTTATGTTGGAGCCAAGGAAGGTAATACGTTATTTGACCAAGATAAAATGGAAGGTAGTCTAGGGCGCCCTGGGATCGTCTTGTTCGATGAATTAGAGAAGGCGAGTCCTGAGGTGTTGCAGGCCCTTCTGAATGTTTTTGACAACGGAATGCTTACTGTTGCTTCTGGTGAAAGAACCTATAGTTTTCGTAATACACTGATTTTCATGACCAGCAATTTAGGGGCTCGTGATATTCAACGGTACGAGCAGCGTCAAAATGGTTTCATTCGTCGCCTGTTTCCACGATCTGCTAAGGGCAGGCATAAACAAGTCGAAGATATCGTTCAGGAAAAATTGTTGAAGTCATTCTCACCTGAGTTTGTTAACAGGATTGATAATATCACAATTTTCAATTGGATCGAAATGGAGTTGGTTGGTGACCTTGTCAAGCTTGAGGTTCAGAGACTTAATCGAAGGCTGCTTAAGCACCAGTGCCGGTTGACTGTGAGTGATGAAGTTATCGATTATGTCTCATCTACAGGTTTCGACCGCCAGTTTGGTGCACGTGCGTTACGCCGTGCCGTTCGTAGAGTCATTGAGGTTCCTCTTGCAGAATACCTGCTGGATTTTCACTCCACTGATGATAATAGAGAAGACATTGTTGTTTACCATGCTGAATTTCACAAGGGGCATGTGTTTTTTCAGTGCAAAAACCGCTGATCCTGTGCCAGCCAATTCATCTTTGCACTATAGCTGGGCAAATCCTTGAATTATGCACCAGATAGATGCAGCAAAATGTTTATGAACGTTCTTCTTGGATTTTTAGGTTGATGATTTCAAATGATATTTTATCATTTCGCTTTTCTTAGTCTTAATTTTGCATGCTCTTGGTCACTATCATCCTTTATTGGTGCATGAATGTCTCTTTCAGGGCACTGTTACGATAGCGAAAGGTGCTGGGCGGCCTCGCTGGCGCTGGCTTTCGAGGCGCGTGGCGGGGTTACGAGAATGGTGCAAGCGCGCCACCAGGGGCCGCTACGGGTACAGCGGCCGTTCTATCCCGAAGGTCGGACGGGCCCCTGCCACGTCTACCTGTTGCACCCACCGGGGGGGCTGGTCAGCGGCGACAGGCTCTCGATATCGGCCCGGGTGGGCACGGATGCCCATGCGCTCCTGACCACGCCGGCTGCCAATAAGCTCTACAAGGCCGACAGCCATGGCGTGGCCTGGCGACAGCAGACCCATCTCGAAGTGGAAGATGGCGGCGTACTCGAGTGGCTACCCCAGGAGACCATCGCCTTTGACGGGTCGAAGGGTGCGCAAGCAACGCATATCGACCTGGCCGGCTCGGCGCGCTGCCTGGGCTGGGAAGTGCTGGCATTGGGGCGTCCGGCAAGCGATCTGCCCTATGTCTCCGGCCGCATCGACCAGCGCTTTCGCCTGATGCGGGATGGCAAGCCGCTGTGGCTGGAGCGTCAGCCCCTGGACCCGCTGCACCCGCGCTTCGCCAGGCGCTGGGGGCAGGGTGGCGCCACGGTGCAGGCCACGCTCTGGGCGGTAGGGCTGTACGACGAGGCCGGCGCCATCGAGGCGCTGCGGAATGCCATCTCCATGACTCCACGCTGGGCGGTGACGGTACGTCACGGCGTACTGCTGCTGCGCTACCTGGGGCAGGAGCGTAATGAAGCCTGGGATATCTGCCAGCAAGCCTGGGCCTGTCTCAGGCCTCTGCTGAGCGGTACATGTGCCCATCCCCCCCGTATCTGGTTTACCTGACTCTCCAGGAGAATCGCATGGAACTGACCCCCAGAGACAAGGACAAGCTGCTGCTATTTACCGCCGCCTTGCTTGCCGAACGTCGCCGAGCGCGCGGGCTCAAGCTCAACTACCCCGAGGCGGTGGCCCTGATCAGTGCCGAGATCATGGAGGGCGCCCGTGACGGCCGCACCGTCGCCGAAATGATGAGCTACGGCCGCGAGATCCTCAGCCGTGATGACGTCATGGAGGGCGTGGCCGAGATGGTCGACGAGGTGCAGGTGGAAGCGACCTTTCCGGATGGCACGAAGCTGGTCACGGTTCATTCGCCCATCGTCTAACACTGGCTGCAGGAGGGAAAACATCCATGATTCCCGGCCCCATGATTCCAGGACAGTATCAACTGAAAGATGGCGAGATCGCGCTCTGCGAGGGGCGTGAACGGATCAGTATCGAGGTCGCCAATACCGGCGACCGGCCGATCCAGATCGGTTCCCACTATCACTTTGCCGAGGCCAATCCGGCGCTGACCTTCGATCGCGACCGCGCGCGTGGGCACCGCCTCGACGTGGCGGCGGGCACGGCCATCCGCTTCGAGCCCGGCCAGTCCCGCAAGGTTACCTTGATTCCCTTCGTCGGCCGTCGCCATGTGTATGGCTTCCGCGGCGAGGTGATGGGCGCGCTCGACACGGCGGACAAGGGAGGCAAGCCATGAAGCCCGATAACAAGATCAGCCGCCAGGCCTATGCCGATATGTACGGCCCCACCACCGGCGACCGGGTGCGCCTGGGCGACACCGAGCTGTGGATCCAGGTCGAGGACGATGCGACCCATTACGGCGACGAGGTCAAGTTCGGCGGTGGCAAGGTGATCCGTGATGGCATGGGCCAGAGCCAACGCCATGACGACGCGGTGATGGATACCGTGATCACCAATGCCTTGATCCTCGACTGGTGGGGCATCGTCAAGGCCGACGTGGGGCTCAAGGCCGGCCGCATCGCTGCCATCGGCAAGGCGGGCAACCCCGACACCCAGCCCGATGTGGCGATCGTCATCGGTCCCGGCACCGAGGTCATCGCCGGCGAAGGCATGATCCTGACGGCTGGCGGCATCGACGCCCATATCCACTTCATCTGCCCCCAGCAGGTGGAGGAGGCGCTGATGAGTGGCATTACCACCATGCTCGGGGGCGGTACCGGGCCCGCCACCGGCTCCAAGGCCACCACCTGCACGCCCGGGACCTGGCATATCGGCAAGATGCTCCAGGCGGTGGACGAGATGCCCATGAACATCGGCCTGCTCGGCAAGGGCAACGCCAGCCTGCCGGAGGCGCTGGAGTCCCAGCTCGTTGCCGGCGCCATGGGCCTCAAGCTCCACGAGGACTGGGGCACCACCCCGGCATCCATCGACAACTGCCTGAGCGTCGCCGACGAGTACGACGTCCAGGTGGCGATCCATACCGATACCCTGAACGAGTCGGGTTTCGTCGAGGACACACTGGCGGCGTTCAAGGAGCGCGGCATTCATACGTACCATACCGAGGGGGCTGGGGGCGGCCATGCGCCGGATATCCTTACCGCCTGCGCGAAGTCCTACGTGCTGCCGTCGTCCACCAACCCGACGCGGCCCTACACGGTCAATACCATCGACGAGCATCTCGACATGCTGATGGTGTGCCACCACCTGGACCCGAACATACCCGAGGACGTGGCCTTCGCCGATTCGCGCATTCGCCGTGAGACCATCGCCGCCGAGGACATTCTTCACGACCTGGGGGTGATCTCCATGATCGCCTCGGACTCCCAGGCTATGGGCAGGGTGGGCGAGGTGGTGTGCCGCACCTGGCAGACCGCCCACAAGATGAGAGTGCAGCGCGGGCTGCTGCCGGAAGACGCGGCATTGGGCGCCGACAATTTTCGCGCCAAGCGCTATATCGCCAAGTACACCATCAACCCGGCCATCACCCACGGCATCGCGCATGAGGTGGGCTCCATCGAGCTGGGCAAGCTGGCCGACCTGGTGCTGTGGGACCCGGCCTTCTTCGGCGTCAAGCCGGCACTCATCATCAAGGGCGGCATGATCGCCGGTGCCCCCATGGGCGACCCCAATGCCTCGATCCCGACGCCACAGCCGGTGCATTACCGTTTCATGTTCGGTGCCCTGGGCCGTGCGGCCAGCGCCACTCGCCTCAGCTTCGTCAGCCAGGCGGCCATCGAGGCCGGCATCAAGGAGCGGCTGGGGTTGCACAGTGAGCTTTCGGCGTGTCGCAACGTGCGCGGCGTGCGCAAGCAGCACATGAAACTCAACGACGCCTGCCCGGAGCTGACCGTCGACCCGCAGACCTACGAGGTGCGCTGCGACGGCGAGCTGCTGACCTGCGAGCCGGCCACCGAGCTGCCGTTGGCCCAGCGCTACCACCTGTTCTGAGTGCCGAGCGCCGCACTACGGGCTGCGACCGCCAAAGTGAGCGGCGCTGGGGGCAGGTCGTAGCGGGGGTCCGATTCCAGGGAAGGAATCGGTAGCGTACAGGGACGTATTCACAGCGCCCCCGCCTAGACGTGTCGCCGGGTTAGCCGCGGTAAATAGGCTACGGATTCGAAGCTCAAAAAAGGAAATGAACGATGCTGAAACTGACCGAACGCCTGGGGCCCGTCGCGGCCGACCAGGCCAGCGACACCCTGACGCTGCCCTTCGAGCTGCGCATTCGCGGCCGGCTCAAGGCGAAAAGCGATGCCGGCCGCGAGCTCGGCCTGTTCCTCGACCGGGGCCCGGTGCTGCGCGACGGCGAGGGGCTGCGTGCGGAGAGCGGCGAGATCGTGCGCATCAGGGCGGCCATCGAACCGGTAGTCACGGCACGTGTAACCGCCGGCCTGCCGCTGGCGCGGCTGGCCTACCACCTGGGCAATCGCCATGTGCAGCTGGCCCTGGGCAGCGACGATGCCAGGCCCGACCAGGGCTGGGTGCGCTTCCCACCAGACCATGTGCTGGAGGAGCTGGCCGAGCTGCTGGGGGCGGCCCTTGAGCGGCATCAGGCACCGTTCGACCCCGAGCCCGGTGCCTATAACCAGCTGGGTCATGGGCACTCACACCCTCACTCACACTCTCAGGCCCATCACCACGACCACGAGCATGAGCACGATCATGATAGTCACCCCCATGGCCACACCCATGCCCACTGAGCGGGCAGCGGTGGTGGGGCAGGGAGGGGGCGATGACCTGGCCCTGTTGGGGCTCCTGCAACTGGTCAGCCCGGCACTGCCTATCGGCGCCTTCGCCTTCTCCCAGGGCCTGGAGAGTGCCTTCGAGCTGGGCTGGGTCACCGATGAGGAGAGCCTCGGCGAGTGGCTGGAAGGGGTGCTGGAGGACGGTCTGACACGATGCGAGCTGCCGGTGCTGGCGCGCCTTCAGGCGGCCTGGGCGGCAGGCGATGGGGAATCGGTGGCCGAGTGGGACCGGTGGCTTGCGGCCAACCGCGAAACCGCCGAGCTGGCGGCGGAAGATTCGCGCCTGGGGGCTTCGCTGATCCGGCTGCTGGGCAGCCTCGACCTGCTGCCGAATAGCCCTGAGAAAAATCCTTCGAGAGCGTCGCCGGCGCTGCCGCCGGGGGCCGGTTACGTGACGGCATTTGCCTGGACGGCCCATGTCCGTGGCGTGCCGGTGCGCCAGGCGCTGCTCGGCTTCGCCTGGGCCTGGCTGGAGAACCAGCTTGCGGTGGCCTGCAAGGCGCTGCCGCTTGGCCATACCTCGGCCCAGTGGCTGGTGGAGCGGCTGCGCCCGGCGCTCGTGACGGCGGTGGATGAGGCGCTGGCCCTGGAGGAAGACGAGCTGGGGCCTGTTCTGCCCGGCCTGGCGCTGGCCAGCGCACTACACGAAACCCAATATTCGCGGCTGTTTCGCAGTTGATGGAACAGCGGATGTCACCAGGCAGAAGTTGGCCCGGCATCCCATGAACCTGACAAAGCCGCCTAAGCGGCCAAGGAGAGATCGACATGACACACTGTTTACGCATCGGCGTCGGCGGCCCGGTAGGTTCCGGCAAGACGGCACTGCTCAAGCAGCTCTGCCTTGCTCTGCGTGACCACTACGATATCGCCGTGGTCACCAACGACATCTATACCCGCGAAGATGCCGACTTCCTGCTCAAGCACGATGCGCTGCCGGCGGATCGCATTCTCGGGGTGGAAACCGGCGGCTGCCCGCATACCGCCATCCGCGAGGACGCCTCCATGAATCTGGCGGCCATCGACGACCTGCAGGCGCGTCACCCCGGCCTGGAGCTGGTGCTGGTGGAGTCCGGCGGTGACAACCTGTCGGCCACCTTCAGCCCCGAGCTCTCCGATCTCACCCTCTATGTGATCGACGTCTCGGCCGGCGACAAGATTCCCCGCAAGGGCGGGCCCGGCATTACCAAGTCGGATCTGCTGATCATCAACAAGATCGATATCGCCGAGCAGGTGCATGCCTCGCTGGATGTCATGGAGCGGGATTCGAAGAAGATGCGTGGCGAGCGCCCCTTCGTCTTCACCAATCTCTATGACGGAGTGGGCCTCGAGGCCATCATCCGCTTCATCCTCGACCGCGGCATGCTCCCGGAGCGCCGGCACCAGGCCGCGGTCGTCTGACAACCGACCTTCCATCATCGCCTCACCATTGTTCCAGTCATTGCACAGGAGAACGCTCTCATGATGTCAGCTCTTTCCCCCGCCACCCGGGCGGCCCTGGCCGCCGCGCCGGCCATGTTGCTGGTGGCCGGCCTGGCCGTTGCCCACCCCGGTCATCACCACGAAGGCGGCTTTGCGGCCGGCTTGACCCACCCGCTGCTGGGGCTCGACCACCTGCTGGCGATGCTGGCCATCGGCCTCTGGAGCCTTCGCCAGTCCCGCCCGCTGCGCCTGGGGGCGCCCCTGCTCGCGGCCGGCGGCATGCTGCTGGGTGCCGGCCTGGCCTGGGGCGGGCTGGCGCTGCCCGGGGTCGAGTTCGGTATCGCGCTGTCGGTGCTGCTGGCAGGTGTGCTGATCGCCGCCCTGGTCAAGGTGCCGAGCGTGCTTGGTGCCGGGGTGGTCGTGCTGTTCATGCTGTTTCACGGCCATGCCCACGGCAACGAGATGCCCCACGGCGTCTCGATGTTCGCCTACCTGGCCGGTTTCACCCTGGCCACGCTGGCCATTACCTATGCCGGTCGCCTGCTCGGCGGCATCCTGATGGCGCGCGAGAGCCGTCTCGTGCGTGGCCTCGGGGTCGCCATTGCCGCTGCCGGGGCACTCTTCGCCCTGGGCTGAGCCACCTGCCTTACCCTGCGGCCACCCGGGAAGCCGGATGGCCGCTATCCGCCTATCGGCGGCCGGTGGTTGAAAGCAGGAAGTTGACAGGCGACGCCCCCAGGCTCAGCTTGAAGGAGTCCTATTCGACGGAGAGCGTGCATGGATAAGCTGCTGCTGGCGGTCAAGATTTTTATTGCGGCGTTGGTACTGATTCTCGTCGTACAGAATATCGTCATGGTTGAAGTGCGATTCTTCACCTGGAGCCTCCGGTTGCCCATGGCAATACTCCTGGTGGTCATCTACCTGCTGGGTATGCTCACTGGCAAGAGCCTGTGGACGCTGATCCGGCGCCTGCGGACCGACCGGGCCCAGCGGCCTCGTTGAGCATGCCATCGATGCAGGCCCGAACAGGTTCTGTCGTTCGGCCGCCTGCTTCAATCCAGATGGGTGACCGGCTGCCGGCGTGGGTCCACGTGCCACGGTAGCCCTCGACGTGCGTTGTACTCCAGCTCTGCGATCACCTGTGCCCCCAGCAGCAGGATGATGGCCCCCACCTCCAGGCTCAGCAACACCACGATGAGGGCGGCCAAAGAGCCGTAGACGACGTTGACGAAGGAGAGATTGACGAAGTAATACACCAGTATCAGCCGCACCCCCTCCCATAGCAGTGCCGCTACGAAGCCACCCACGATGGCGCGTCTCAGGGCTATTTTTACCACCGGCAGCACCTTGTAGATGGCGCTGAACAGGATGAAGACTCCGAAGAAACTGAACAGGTTGAGCAGCGGCTCCGAAAGGCCGGCGAGGGGCATGTTTCGGCCAAAGATGGCTATCCACAGGGCATTGATGGCTTCAGCCAGTGTGGCCAGCAGGGTGAGTGCCATCAGACCGGTGCCCAGTACCAGCATGAAGGCGTAAGGAAGCAGCACCGAGACCCAGATGCTGCGTCCCTTGTGCGGGTCGGGGGCGTGGAAGATGATCGCCAGCGCATCCTCCAGCATGCGGAAGGCGAAGGAGCTGAAGAGCAGCAGTATCAGTATGCCGAACAGCCCGATGGCATCACGGGAGTCGAGCAGGGCGCGGACGGCATCCATCAGCAGCTCGGCGTGGGCCGGGGCCAGGTGCAGCACCTGGACGCTGAGCACGTCGAGCAGGATCTGTTCCTGAACGACCTGCGTCAATAATACCGTTATCAGGGCGAACAAGGGGACGATGGAGAGCAGGATATTGTAGCCGACTCCTCCGGCCAGGAGGATGCCTCGGTTGCGCAGGAAAGCGGACAGGACACGCCAGAGAAAACTCCCCACCTGGGGGAGTAGAACGATAAGGACGTTCCGCGTTTTGCGTGCTCGAGACATGCGTTTGCCGTCCTTGTGCTCAGATTGCTGTTACCGACCGTCAGCAGTGAGTACTACGATGTTTTCCCTTGCGCCGTCCCTGTCACTGCCAGGCTACATTTCTACTCTGTTTAAGGTATTAGGCTACTCGAAAATCGACAACCAAGGTGTACTTGATTTCCTCTCTCGCTGGCTGAATCCAGCAGGTTCGCTACACTGGAAGCTGACGAAGAGAGCAGATTCGTCATGCGTTTCCCCATTTATCCTGCCAGCAAGGAGTGCTGAATGCGCAATATCATCTATATCATCGGCTTGATCGTCGTTGTCCTCTTCATCCTCTCGATGCTTGGACTCCGCTGATAGCGTGTCGGGTAGCAGGACGAGGCCGTTTAGCAATGGTGCCAGCTGTTGTCTTTCGCCTCGCCCTCGCCCGGTTGCCTCCTCCTCGGCATTGTTGAGCTGAGCACCCTTGAGTTCCCGTCAGGTCCCATCAGGACTTCAGTTCGGCCAATTTCCTCAGCAGAACCATCTGCGACCAACACCGTCAATAAGTGCGGTGGAAGCCACTATCGTTGGCATCCACCGTCAAGGAAACGCTGCTCAATCGAATCGTTGCGTAGGTATCCCTCAGTATTCTTCAGAACGAATCGCAGCTGCAGGCTGTCCTGCGGGTACGGTAGTGAAGCTGGATAAGCCTTGATAGGATTCAGGACGAGAGCTACCGCTACATCAACAATCACGGATGTCCATGCGAAGACCCGCCAACCATCAGGATGAGCATCTACGACTTGCCGCGCTGTATGAGCTCGGGATACTCGATACCCCGCCTGACCCCGGTTTTGACCGATTGACCTCCCTTGCCTGCGACCTGTTCCAGGTTCCCATCGCCGTGGTCTCGCTCGTGGATGCGCGCCGCCAGTGGTTCAAGTCACGCTCGGGGCTTGAGCGGTGCGAGACTCACCGAGACATCTCCTTCTGTGCACATGCCGTGGTCAGCGATACGGCCCTGGTGGTGGAAGATGCGCGGGAAGATGCGCGTTTTCATGACAACCCCTTTGTCATCGGTCCGCCGCATATCCGTTTCTATGCAGGTCAGCTGTTACGCCCTGATGGGCGTCACGCCGTGGGGACCCTGTGCCTCATGGATCATCTTCCACGCACCCTGTCGGCCAAGGATCACGATCGGCTGGACCAACTGGCCGCCCAGGTGGAGGAGCTGCTGCGAGAGCATCAGTTGCGGGTTCAACTGGTTGAACAGAAACGGGTGTTGACGAATACCACTCAGCGCTTGTCGGCCCTGCTTCAAGCGATTCCCGATGCGCTCTACCTGCTGGATGAAACAGGGCTTGTTACACGCCTGGATGTTGCGACACCGGCCAATGAGTCCTTTGCCGATGAACTCAGGCGGCGATTCGCGCTGCATGGCAAGGACAACATGCCCAGTTTCATATGGCAGGATGATGGGGAGGATACCGTTCATGAGGTGAGGGTGGTGCCAGCACATGGTGAGTATCTGGCGATAGCGCGTGACATTACCGAGCGGCTGCAGATTGAAAAGATGAAGGGTGAATTCATCGCTACGGTCAGCCATGAGCTACGCACCCCGTTGACAGCGATCCGCGGTGCGCTGGATATGCTCGATAACGGTCTGGCCGGCGAGCTGCCGGACTCCGCCCGTCCGCTGGTGAGTATTGCTAACAAGAACAGTCGACGGCTGGTGCGGCTAATCAATGACATACTCGATATCGAGAAACTTGTTCTGGTCAAGTCAGAGCGGACACATTTTCAAGCCGCAGCTGCCAAT